>JBBIMQ010000007.1:0-20152 GCA_037444345.1 Gemmatimonadota bacterium
AGGGGGTCATTGCGGGGTCGCCCGCCACGTCGTTGCAGACCGCGGTCTGGCCCGTGAGGAGGGCCCGTGCGATCACTCCGAGGCGCTGAGCCCCATCATGAAGGTCAAGCGTCAGGCGGTCGAGATCGCTCGCTGCCACACCGGAAGCCGCCGCCGGCCGGACCTGCTGAGTGACCAAATCCAGCAGCCCGACCCAGGCCATGCGGAACCGCCCGACCTCGACCGCAAGGCGGCAGGCGGTCCGGAAGAGCGCCTGCGGATCGCTCTCCCGAGCGATGGCCTGATTGATCCCGCTCAGGACCGCGTAGAGCCGGTTCAGGCGCTCGATCTGGAGCTCCGCTCGGCGCCGCTCGGTGACGTTCAGCATGATCCCGCGCAGGAGCGGAGGCTTGCCGGGCTCCTCCACATACGTCACGATGTCGCGAATCCACACCACGCGCCCATCCGCCGCGATCATCCGGTACTCGAACGTGTGATCTTGCCGGCGGCGGATGCAGCTTTCACAGAATCGGATGGCTGGCTCGCGGTCCTCAGGATGGAGGCGGCTGGCCCAGAAATGGGGCTGCGCGAGCCACTGGGCGGGTGGAAAGCCCAGGATGCGTTCCGCTCGCTCGCTCACGAAGGAAAACGTGAGGGTCGCGGCATCCGCCTCCCAGACGATCCCGTCAATCGCCTGCACCAGGCCGGCGAACCGTGCTTCCGAATGCCGGAGGGCCTCCTCGGCGCGACGGCGGTCCGTGATATCCCGCGTGATGCCCAGCAGGGACGCAATGCGGCCGTCCGCGTCTCGCAGGGGAACGGCATGGGTTTCCAGCCACCGGCGGGTGCCGCGGCGGCCCTCGATCTCGAACTCCAGGGTTCCGGTCTCTCCCCGCAGGGCAGCCTGGTGGAGCCGGGCGAAGGCGTCGCGATGTTCCGGCAGGATGAACTCGGCGAGGGGGTGCTGCCGGGCCTCTTCCAGGGACTCGACCTCCAGCATCGCGAGCCCCGCGGGGTTCATCTCGATCAGGCGCCCTTCGCGGTCGACGACCTTGACGCACTCCGGTTCGGCGTCGAGGATGGCTCGCAGTCGGGCTTCGCGGGCGGCGAGGTCTCGAATTGACTGCTCGGGCTCGGGGGTTGGGTCCTGGAGGGAGCGGAGGGGTGTCCCGCCGGGCCGGTGGCGACGGCTCACGTCCCACCCCTCATTCCGCGGCACAGCGGGGGGAAGGTGAGCTGGCGGGGGGAGTCCCGGGGAGTACCGGTGCTCGGGTCCGGCCTGCCGGCGACGATCACCTGACTAGGACCCTCATGCCGACACCGGGCTTTCCGGCTGGAGGAAAAGCATTCAGGCGGTGTGACCCGTGTCCGCCGGAGGCGAGCAGCGGATCGCCGTTGGAAACGTAACTCCCCCAGCAGCGGGGGGAAGGGGAGAGGTCGGAGCGGGGGCGGCGAGTGGCAGGTGCACAATGCGTGACCGAGAACCGCTCACCTGGGCTTGGCCACGCTGGGATGTACTGGTGGGGGCGCCTGGCGTTGTTCCTCCCGGGCCCAGCGGAAGAAGATGATCCCAAAGGCCAGCCAGATGGGGAGGTCGCCTACGATCTTCATGGCGAGGCCGGCGACCTGCTGGTCCTGCTGGGCGGTGAAGTCGGGGAAGACCCTGGGGGCAAGCTCGTAGACGGCGTAGAGGGGATAGTCGGCGAAGGTGAGGAAGGCGGAAGGGACGATCGCGGGGAGGGTGCCCACGAAGAGATAGAGCATCTTGAGCGGACGCGAGAGCTGGAGGACGTCGGGCTGGGGGGCCATGACGGGCCACCACATTGCGAGGCCGGCCACCAACCAGGCCAGGTCCACCGCAAAGGCTCCGAGCTGGCTCGGCATGGCCGAGTCCACCACGTCGGGGACGTGGGTGAGGAGTAGCACGACGGTATAGAGGCAGAGGGCCACGGGAGGCCGGGCGAGGAAGCGGAGGCACACTCTCCCGGCGGGCCGAGCGAGCAGGGCGCGGATGCGCCCGGCCGGCACGCCGAGGAGGAGGAGCGGCGGGGCGACGAGGGAGAGCAAGATGTAGCTCAGGGTGTGGGCGCTTGCGAGGTAGCCGGCGCCGAGGGCGCCGACCGGCCAGTCGAGCGCGAGCCACACGGCAACCAGCCCCGCCCCCCCCCACCAAAGGCAGCGCCGCGCCCCGGGCCGAGGGCCGGGGATGGGTTGGCGGCAGAGCCGGAGGTACCCCGCTCCGAGGAGGGCCACGAAGAGCCACACCCCGGGATAGGCCTGCCAGGTCCAGCTCCAGGCGTTCCCGGTGGCCGAGCACCACCAGGTCATCCGGAACGGGTGCCGGTCAGGCGGACCAGATCGCGAGCCCAGTCGGCCTGGCGGATTCCGAACGGGTAGATCACGTGGGCGAGATTGTCAGGCGTGAAGGCGACGACCACCGAGGAGTGGCCGATCGTGTAGGTGGTATCGTTCGCCCCCGGCTCCTTGATGGGCGTGCCGAGGCGCATGTCGGCGAGCAGGCGGTGCACCACGGCGACGTCGCCCCGGAGGCCGATGAAGGAGGGGTCGAACCGGTCGAGCCAGCTTCGGAGCACGGGAGCGGTGTCGCGGTCGGGGTCGGCCGTGACGAAGACCACCTTGACGCGGTTGCGCACTTCCGGGCCCAGCTTTCGGAGCGAGGCGGCGATGTTGGCCAGGTGAACCGGGCAGACGTCGGGGCAGTGGGTGTAGCCCACGAAGAGCAAGGTCACATACCCCTCGGTGTCGCGCCGGAAATCGAAGGCCTTCCCCTCGGTGGTGCTGAGAACGAAAGCGGGCTTCGGGATCGGCGGATTGACCTTGAGGCCAGCCAGGCCCTCGGGGTCGAACGGCCGGGCTTCGCGCCGGCAGCCGAGCGGAACGAGCAGGAGCGCAGCCAGGAGGCCGCAGTGGAATCGAAGGAGGCGAGTCATAACGCGGGTGCCGGAAGAGCGACGAGTACAGCGGTGGTCGCGACGAGGAGCAGTCCCAGCGCGAGTTCCAGGGTGACGGTCCGGCCCAGCCTCCGGGTGCCTTCCGGAGTGCCGAGGGCCGGGGTGACGACTTTCCAATTGTAACGACCCACGAGCGCCGTGGCGGCGAGGAGCGCGATCTTGAGCCCGAGGACGCGGCCGTAGCTGGTGGCCGCGAGGGCGCTGAAGGTCCTGACGTACGTCAGGGCGAGGAGGCCGCCGGCGAGGACGGCTGTCGCGGCGCCGCTGAGCGCGATCGGGGAAAAGCCGCGGACCAGCCGCGCGATGTCGGCGGCGTCGCCGTCGCGCGCGGCACCAAGGCCCGCGACGCCGAGCCAGGCCAGCGCCCCGAGCCAGACTCCGGCGCCCAGCAGATGAATCCCGTGAATCGCGACACCTGCCCCCGCGCCCCAGGGATGTTCCAGCGCGTGGCCGGTGAGCGGCGAGGTGAAGGCGACCGCCGCGGCGGCGGGGGGAAGCAGCAGCGATAGGCGGCGCGGCCACATCGCGGCGAGGCCCGCCAGGGCATACGCCAGGGCCGCGGCGACCAGCTGGGCAGTCCACGCCTTGCCCCAGCCCGTTTCGAAGACCATCGCGCGAACGAATTCCGACGTGGCGGGCTCGCCGGGGTCCAGGAAGGAGCGGAGCTGCCCGTAGAGCCGGAGGCCGTGAGCGAGGAGGAGGAGCGTGGCTACGAGCAGGCTCAGCCGGGCCACGCGGCCGCGACTCCGCTCGGCCAGGGTCTCGGGGTTCCCGGCCTCGTTCCCGCGGGCGAGGAGGCGGGCGTAGGTGACGGCCCCGATCAGGAGCAGGGCCGCTCCGTAGGCGGCCCCGCGCCCCAAGGTATAGAGATCGAGGGGGATCGGGCCGTCGTCAGGATGCACGTCAGGGCCCGGCGCCGGAGGGTGGCGCGTAGGTGAAGGTGTACCGCCCCCGGACCGCGTGCCCGTCTCTCGAGCCGGTGCGCCAGAGCACCACGTACTTGCCGGGCTCGAGCGCCACCGGCACGGTTCCGGCCACAGAGAGCGAGTCGTCGGTGGCGGCCATCTTGACCGTGGCCACGGGGGAGTTGTCCTCCCGCGCCAGGGTGACGCTCGTGAGCTTGGGCTCCGGAGGTTCGCTGAACCAGAGGCGGATCTGCCGCGGGGCCTCCGTCACGGTGGCGTCAATGCCGGGCTCCGCCTTCACGAGGTGAAGGTGAAAGAGGGAGACAGCGGGAAAGAGGGTCGCCAGGGCGAAGGCCCGGCTCGAGCGACGGGGTGTTTTCATGGCAGGGGTAAAGATAGCGGTTTGCATGGTCACGACCTCGCGACGGTTCGAGAAGGGGCTGGCGGCTGGATCCGGACGCTCAGGGCGGCCGGCCCGGACGCAGGACCCGAAGAGCAATACGAGAGCTGGCCCCGGCCGGCGTGGTCCAGGCCAGGAAGGCGATCCCTCGGGGCCCGCGAGCCAGTTGCGGGTAGACTCCCCCGGTCGAGCTCTGCACTCGCTGGAAGCGGACCTGGCGGTCATCGGGGCCGAGGAGCGCCACGAGAATCCAGCGCTCCCCCGCGGGGTCCACATCCCAGGCGGCAAGCGTGGCGCCGCCTTCCAGAACAACAACGGAGGCGTGCGCCACCGGCAGCGTACGGCCGCCAGTAAGCCGGACGGGGTCGCTCCATCCCCGCGTGTCCGGGCCGTGCTCCCGGGCCAGATACACGCCAGCCCGGCCCGGTTTGCCGGTATACCACGCCACCCGGGCCAGGCCTGAAGGGTCCAGGGCGAGGGCGGGGCCGCTGTGGGGGCAGCCGGGGTAGCGCCAGTCATCGGTGTGTACCCGTTCGGGAGTCTCCAGGGGATCCAGGGGAGAGGTGACCACATCGCGCACATCGCCGGGAAAGTGTTTTCGCCACGCGGCGAGCACCTGGCCATCGGGCCGGGAAGCCAGGGCGACCCGGCAGCAGGGGCAGACGTCGCCCCAGAGCGGGCGGTTCGGACCCCATGTCGCGCCGAAATCCGTCGAGCGTACGGCGTAGATCGCAGCGCTCGCGGCGGTCCCGGCCTCAGGCTCAGCGTCCCGGCGGTGATCGGCGTGCGAGGCGACCGCCGCCGGACCGGGGCGCTCATCGAGCCAGGCGGCAACCAGGCCAGAAGCGCCCACCACCGCGAGGCCCATGAAGGTGTGCCCGCTTCGCCCGGCGCGCGCGGTGTCGTCGTTGAGCGTGATGGCTGGGGTCCAGCTCCGCCCGCCGTCGAGCGAACGAGAGAAGCGCACGTCGCTCGCCGGCCACTTTCGGCCTGGCACCTGGGTGCTGCTGGCCCAGAGCAGCGCGATCTCACCGCGCGGGCCGGCGGCCATGCGAGGGGATGCCTCGCCGTGCGGGTGGATGTCGCCGTGGCGGTCGGTCACGCGAATCGGAGGTGTCCAGGAGCGTCCCGTGTCCGCGGAGCGGCTGAACCAGAGGTGCCATCCGGCCTCCTCGGAGCCGCCGACCCAGGCCAGGAGGAGGTCGCCGCTCGCCGGGTCGGTGGCCAGCGCGGGATCGGCGGCACCCGGCATCGTGTCGGCCGGCGTACCTGCCGGAATCACGCTGAGTGCGGGGCGCTGGCACCCGCCCAGGGCTCCCAGGAGGGCGGCCGCCGCGAGGGAACCGGCCCGGAACGCCACGAGACTCATCGCCGAGCCCATCGGTACTGGGCCCCGAGGTAAAAGGTGCGGGGCAGACCGGGCCGGAACCGCTCGCGGTCGGCCGGGGCGACGAACGGGTTGTAGGACGCGGTGACGGCGGTCCGGGTGTCGGCGAGGTTGTTGACCCGGCCGACCAGGGCCAGGCCGTGCGCGACCGGTGCGTCGAAATAGAAGTTGAAGAGGTCGTGCCCCGGGTAGCGGTGCTGGTTGGCAGGGTCGGTGAAGTAGGGCCCGAGATACTGCCACTCGAGCGTCGCCGTCCCCCGTCGGGAGGGCGAGACCACCAGGCGGGTGCTAGCCAGGTGGCGGGGAGCGGACTCGATGTCGTTTCCGCTGAAATCGTTTCCGGTCGAGGTGGACCACCGCCGGTATTCGTGCCGCGCATAGCTGTACGCGCTTTCCAAACGGACCCCCTCGAGGAGGGCCACTCGAGCCCCGAGCTCGATCCCGCGATGCCGGGTCTTGCCCGCGTTCGACGTCTCCGAGGTGAAGGTCGTCGTGTTGAAAAACGCGAGGATGTCGTCCGACACGGTCATGCTGTAGGCCGAGACTTCCAGGCTGAGCCAGTCGCCGGCGCGGCCGCGGACGCCGACCTCGTAGCTGTTGGCCTGGATGGGATCGAGGTCCACGGTGTTGAGGGCCGAACCCTGCCGGAAGAGCTGGTTCTGGGAGGGGACACGAAAGCCGTGGCGCCAGGAGGCGAAGAGATCGATCGCCGGTGTGAGCTCGAAGGCGGCCCCCAGCTTGGGACTCAGGTGATCGAACCAGCGAGTGGTCGAGGCCGGCCGGCGGTGGCGCCCGGTCTGGAGGGCGCCGAGGCGGTTGTCGTAGTCGTAGCCCAGGTGATCGTAGCGAAGTCCCGCCGAGATCCGGAGCCGGGGGAGAGGCGTGGCATCGGCCTGGAGATAGGGGGAGATCCCGGTGAAGGTGACGCCATAGTCGTAGGTGCGGGCGGCCACCGTATAGCTGGTGAAGGTCCGTCCCGCCTGGGTCACGCTGATCGAATCGCTCCGGTAGCTGCCGGGTGACCAGTCCACGTCGAGCCCGGCGATGAGTGTGATGCGAAGGGGGGCGAGGTCGCGCCGGCCCTGGGTCACGAGGCCGAGCGAATAGTTCCGGGTCTCCCACACCTCGGGGTCGTAGGTGAGCTGCCAGGCGGGGAGGAGCTCCAGCAGGTTGTAGCGGGCGTAGCCGGTGAGGCTCAGGCTTCCCCCCGCCGTCCGCCGCTCGAAGCCGGTGGACCATCGGAGGGCCTGCACCTTGCGAAAGGCGATCGGGGTGTAGTTGCGGGAGGGGTCGCGCTCGTAGTCGGCGCGGACCAACTCGGAGCCGCCGTCGCCCGGGGAGTCAATGTCGGCGAAGCCCAGGATGGTCTTGAGCCGGGCGCTGGCCCCGAGCGCGTGATCCCAGCGGAGGGTGCCACTCCGGCGGTCCTGTTCGGTCCCGTCGCGGAAGCCGCTGTAATGGGTCAGGTTGAGATCTGCCCGGATGCCGTCTCGCCCCACCGTGGTGCTGCCGCTCGCCACCGTCCTGGCGTAGCCGTAGCGGCCGCCCTCCGCCAGGAGCTCGAGTGTCGGCCCCGGGCTCGGCGGGCGGGTCAGCACGTTCACCACCCCGCCGATGGCGTCGCTTCCGTACAGGGCCGAGCCGGGGCCCTTGAACACCTCGACGCGATCGGCGGCGGGGATGTTGACCTCGTACAGGGCGTTGTGGTTGAAGAACCCGGTCGAACGGATGGGGATGCCGTCTTCGAGATAGGCATAGACGGGATTGTAGGTGATCGGCTGGCGCATGGCGGTGGTGTGGCCTTCGCCTCCGAGATCAACCACCAGCACGCCCGGGATGTGCCGCATGAGCTCGGCGGGGTGGTGGGGATTGGTCTCTTCGATGGCGCGGCGGGCGATCAGCCCCACGGTGGCGGGCAGCTCCGCACGCCGTTCGGCCGAACGCGTGGCGGTGACCACGAGCTCGGCGAGCTCGATGGGCGACTCGGCGAGCACCGCGTCGGCCGTGGCCGTGTCGCCGGCTGGCACCACGACGAGCAGGCGGAGCGGCTTCCGCTGAATGGCGGTGATCAGGAGGACACGGGGGCCGGCCGGCACCCCGGTCAGGCGATAGCGGCCGTAGGGGTCCGTGACGGTGGCGAGCTGGGTGCCTTCCACCGCCACGCGGGCGGCTTCGAGCGGCTGACCCCCCTCGGCGCCGCGCACCGAACCCCGCACGGCGCCGGTGGTCTGGCCAGCCAGTGCAGGTGCGAGGAAGACCAGGGCGAGGACCGCCGCGACCCAGACACCGCCGCGCGGCGGGCGCAGAGAATGCATGGCGAGGACCTCCATCCAGAGGCCGGGACGCGCGAGGGCGCGGCAACGCTGGGGCGCGCCGGCCGGCCGTTACGGTTCGACTGTGGGATGAGCGTTCAGCCGAGCAGGATGGGAGGCGCCTGAGCGAACGGATGGGCGAAGGGGATCAGTACCGGCCTGACGGCAGTGGCCGGCCGGAACCCGGGGGCGCGGGCGGCAACGGAAGCGACGGTCGCCGGGGCCTGCGGGTCCGGGGCCGGGGCTGCCTGCGTGTGGCAGAGCCCGAGGCAGAGGCAAGTGCCGTGGCGCGGAGCCGGCTGGTCTCCGCGGGGTGCGTGATGGTGCGACCCAGCCGTGCCCGGCCCGTGGCCCGCCAGGGTGTCGCGCAGGCACTCCACCATCCGGAGCCGCTCGCCGTGGATGGCGAGGAGGAAGGCCAGGGCGGTGGTTAGGGTGGCGAGCCGGGGCAGGGGTCGCATCGAGCAACAAGGTAAGCGCGCGACGCGGGTGGCGGAAGGGCTGCGCGAGGAGCGGTCCCGAGGCGCGGCCGGTCGGGGCCGGCCCAGCGGTCTATCGGGCGCTGGCGGGGCGCCGGAGGCGGCGCACGCCGTAGGCCGCGACCAGCAACGCGCCGAACACGCAGACGATCACCGGGCCGGTGGGCAGGTCGTAGCGGAACGAGATCCAGAGGCCGCCGGTCGAGGCGACCATGCCCGCGAGCCACGCCACCAGCGCGAGCTGTCCCCGATCGCGGGTGAACTGGAACGCGATGGCCGCCGGCACCACGAGGAACGAGAAGACCAGCAGCACGCCCACGATCGGCACCGAGAAGGTGATCACGATGCCGAAGGAGAGGTAGAACCAGAAGTCCCACCAGCGGAGGTGCCAGCCCTGGGCCCGGGCCCGTTCGGGCTCGAAGGAGATGGTGAGAAACCGGCGCCGCAGAACCCAGTGGAAGAGGCCGGCCGCGAGATAGACCAGGGCGAGCCGCCCGATCGCGGGCCAGGTCACCCAGAGGAGGCTTCCCACCAGGATGTCCTTGATCGCCTCGCCACCCCGGGGAGAGCGGTCCGCCAGCAGGAGCGCGGCCGCCGAGGCGATCACGTAGACGATGCCGATGATCGCTTCCTGAGGGACGATGTCCGACCCGTGCCGGGTGCGGGTGAGGGCGAAGAGCGCCGCCCCGAGCGAGGTAAAGCCCAGCGAGTACAGGAAAGCCGAGCTGGAATCGGGGTGGGAGCCGAGGAAGATCGCGACGGTGGAGCCCAGGGCCGCCATCTGGGCCAGGGAGAGGTCCACGAAGATCACCTCGCGGGCGAGGACGTGGAGCCCGAGGTAGGCGTGGAGCGCCACGATCACCATGCAGGCAACGAGCGGGGCAAGCCAGAGACTGTGGGCCAGCGCGTCCATTCAGGAGACCTCCTCGAAGGCACGGGCCAGACCGTTCACCCACGCGTCCACCAGGTCGAAATAGGTGACCACCCCGGGCGCGCCCTCGGTGTTCTCCGGCACGACGACGGGCCTGGCGCCGGTCTTCTCGGCAACCTGCCGGATCTGGTTGCGATCGAAGTAGTTCGACGCGAAGAGCACCTTGATCTCCCTCTGTTTCATCAGGCTGATCACTTCTTCCACGTGGCGCGGCGTGGGCGGGATGCCGGGTTTGGCTTCGATGTAGGCCACGCAGGACACCTTGAACCGGTTGCTGAAGTACGCCCACTCCTTGTGATAGCAAGCCAGCTCCTTGCCCCGGAACACCTCGCCCCGCTTGAGCCAGCCTCCCAGCCGATCGAGGAGCGGCCGGCCCTGATACCGGGTCTGGCTCAGGAACCCCCACAACCGGTCGGTCTTGAGCAGGTCGAACGCCGCCGCCGGGGTCAGGATCTCGACCAGGTCGGGGCCCAGCAACGCCTGGAGCACCCGCTTTTCGAAATCCCGCTCCCGCTCGCCGAAGTACCGAGACTCGGCCGGGGCGACGCGCTCCAACCCGGTGAGGATGTTCCGGGCGATGATGATGGCGTTGAGGGGGTCGGTGTGGATGTGCGGGTTTCCCGCGATGTGAATGTCTCCCTCGGAGCGGCTCAGTGCAGTGGGGACTTCGAGCAGATCTATGCCGGTGTAGGCGGTCACGTAGCCTGGTCCGCCCTCGCTCACCTTGCGGTTGTTGGCCCGGTCGAGCAGTGGCGGCACCCAGAGCTCGAGATCGAGCCCCGTGGTGACGAAGAGATCCGCGTCGCGCAGGATCGCGACAAAGCTCGGCTTGGGCTGGACGAAGTGCGGGTCCTCGTCGCCCTCGGCGATGGAGCGAACCACGCCGCGCTCACCGACGATCTCGCGCGCGATGGCGCCGTAGGTCGTGAGGCTGGTGACGATGCGCACCGGCTCGACGGATTGCGGGGCGACCGGCGCGAGGCCGGATCCGACCAGACCGAGAAGCAAGGCGAAGGGCAACATCGTGACTCCCTGGCCCGAGCCGCCGGAGCGGCGTCCCGGGCGATCAATAGGTCTCATGTTTGTGAGGGCCCATGGCCCAGACAGCCTGGAGGAGGAGCAGGTTCCGCTCGCCGCGGCGCTCGCTCCTGCGGTGCTGGCCCTCGAGCCGGAGGTAGACGAACTCGCTCTGCCACCAGGTGAGGGATGGCACGATGGCCCACTCCGTGTCCGGCATTCCGCGCGGCGACTCGACGCGGTCGTAGCGCGTCGCGAAGACCCAGCGCCGTCCGGCCCGAAAGGTCGCGTCCACGAACCCGCCGTAGCGGTGGGTAGCGGCCCCGCTCAGCGTGCTGCGGAGGAGGTATCCCTCGGCCCGGAGGGTGAGTTCACGGCGGGTCGCGGCCTCGGGGGGACGCCAGGTGAGCCGGGCGTCCAGGCCGAGCAGGCGGCCGGTAAAGGCGCTATCGGCGTTGTTCCCCCCCGCGAGGGTCACTCCGAGCTGGCCGTAGGTGCTCCGGGAAAGCTGGCGGAAGTTCAGCAACCGGCCCAGCACGGCAGGTTGCCGGCTCCCGGCGAGCAACCCGTCCGACTCGGCGCTCACCCCCTGGACCCAGAGTTCATGGGTGGCGCCGAGGAGCGAGAAGGGGAGCACGGTGTAGAGGGAGAGGCCGATCCCGGCCAGGCCCTCGGGGGATAGAAATCGCCGATACACCAGGGGATACTCGCTCTCCGGCAGCGCATGGAGGTGCCAGCGATTGAGGTCACCCACGGGCTGGCGGAACTTGCCCACGTCGGCCCGGAGGCCGCCGGGAAGCCCGGTCCAGTAGACGTACCCATCCTCGATGCCGATCTCGTCTTCCTCGAAGGTGACGAAGACCTTGGTGTTCGAGTAGGGATCGAGCGCGGACTGGAAGGCGAACTCGAATTCGCGAACCTGGGCGTTATCCCGCTGGCGGCCTTCCCGCGCGATCAGGCGGGCATCGCCGGTGACACTGATCTCGGGATTCAACGCCGACAGGTTGCGCTGCCGGCTCACGAACTGCTGTGGGGGCGGTGCGGTGTCGGGCGCCGCGCGGCCCTCCTGCGCGGCCTCCCGGGCCGCGGTGCGGAGCGCGGCCAGGTCGCCGGCCGCCGTATCGGGGCGGGCCGGGCCTGGAGAGGCAGCGCAGCGCGCGGCAATGATTCGCTCGAGGCGCTCGCCCAGCGCACGAATGGCCGCCGCCAGGGAGTCGCTGCCGCCCGGGAGCACGGGGGCGGGCCCCAGGGGGCACTGGCCAGCCTCGAGGGAGTCGAGCCGGGCGCTCACGCCCCGGATCGTCCGGTGCAGGCTGTCGGGGATGACCGGAGCCTGTCCCTCGAGCGGGCGAATGCCAGCCAGCATCACTCCACCCCAAAGGACCCAGGCCACGCGGGTGGCTGGGAGTCTCATGTCGCTCCTCACGGTTCAACGTCCGGGATCCCCGCAGATCGCGGGGGTCATCGAGCGCCCAGGGAAACGCCCCGGGCGGCGGGTCAGACGGAGAAGTGGGGAGGGGCGCGGGAGTGGGTGGTGGCCTGGCCGGTCTGGTCGGAGAAGACCGGAGCAGGAGGAAGCGCGACAACCGCAACGGGCGCGAGCTGGGCCGCGAGCACCGCCGGGGCTGGCGGCACCCACCGGGGAGCGAAGGCAGCCTGCTGGAGCAGGCAGCCCTGAGTATGACCCCCGGGGAGGCCTGGCTCGCTGAGTGGGGTGTCTCCCGGCAGCACCGGGGCGGGCGCGCGGTGGTTCACCACCGCGTCAGACAGCGGGATGCCGAGTCCTCCGGCCATGAGGAGGAGCAACAGTGCCGCCGTGACGGGCCGCCGTGCCAGGGACATGGTGCCAGGCAAGCTAGGGGAGAGAGCGAGTTCGCGGTAGGGTGGGCCGGCAGGCGAGCGAAGAGCGCGGGTCATCGAGCCGGGAGCGGCACGGATTCAGCCCTCGCCCTCCGCGGTGCCGCCCACTCGGGCCAGCCCGGGTTCGGAACGGCGGCGGGATTCGACCACGGTGCCCGGCGGGCGGCGGATGGGCCCCTCCACGGGCAGAATGAACCAGAAACTCGAGCCGGACCCGAACACCGACTCGCAACCGATCGCGCCTCCGTGCATCTCCACGAACTTCTTGCTGAGCGCCAGGCCGAGCCCGGTGCCCTGCTGCTGGCGGCTAGCAGAGCTGTCCACCTGGCTGAACTCCTGGAAAAGCTTGGGTTGATCCTCGGGCCGGATCCCCGGGCCAGTATCGCGCACCGAGACCCAGATGGCGTCGCGGGATACCAGGCGAGGGGCTTCGCCCGCGCGCTCGGCGGGGACGGGGAGCGGTGCCCTGGTGGCGACCGCCGATACCGTGACCGAGCCCCCCTCCGGAGTGAACTTGGAGGCGTTGGAGAGCAGGTTGAACAGGATCTGGCGAATCCTGAACCCGTCGGCGAGCACCGGGAGCGGGTCGGGTCCGATTTCCAGGTGGCACTCCTGCCGCTTCGCCGAGCGCAGGGAGGCCGTATCGGTGACGGCGCCCAGGATCAGTTCGCGGACATCGGCCGGGGCCAGGGTGAGGGCCATCCGGCCCGCCTCGATCTTGGAGAGATCGAGCACGCTGTTGATCAGGCCCAGGAGGTGCTTGCCGTTGCGGAGAATCGAATCGAGGAACTCCCGCTGCATCTCGTTGAGCGGCCCCACCTCCTCGGTCAGCAGGAGGTCGGAGAAGCCGTTGATGGCGTTGAGCGGCGTGCGGAGCTCGTGGGACATGTTGGCCAGAAACTGGCTCTTGAGCTCGGTCGCACGCTGCAGTTCGCGGTTCTTGGCCGCGAGGTCCTCGGCGTTCCGGCGGCTCTCGGCGAGGACGTTGGCCCGATCAATGCCCACCACGATCTGGTCGCCCAGGGTCTGGAGGAGATGCACGTCGGCGTCGGTGAAGGGACGGTCATCGGTGCGGTCGAAGGCAGCCAGCACCCCGATCACGAGTCCCGCCGAGCGGAGCGGTACGGCCACCATGCTCTGCAGGGCGAGATCGGCCACGGGATAGTTCCGGGGGTCGTTGGCCATGTCGGACACGTTGAGCGGCTGTTCGCTGGCGACCACCCACCCGAGCAGAGACCCGTCCACCGGGAGTAAAGTGTCGGTGGCCCTGGCAATGGGCCCCGCCCCGGCGACGACCCGTACGAACCGGCCCTCCTCCACCACGAGGCTGATGGCGGCGCTTCGGGCCCCGAGCAGCTCGGCGGCGGCCCGCGCAATTTCCCGGAGGACCTGCCCCAGATCGTCGCCCGACACGAGGGTATTGGCCACCCGCTGGAGCCACTCCAGCTCCCGGTTCCGCGTGGCTGTGGCTGCTGCCGCCTGCTCGATCAGCCGGCTCTGCGCCCTGGCGAACCGGACCACCCCGGTCCCGCCCCAGATGCCCGCCGCCGTCGCGGCTGCGACCAGCAGCCAGAGGGGGAGGTTGGCCCTGGCGATGAGCATCCCCCCACCCAGCCCAGGGCCAGCGCGGCGGCGAGACCGAGCAAGGCGAGTCGGAGCCGGGGATCGAGTGCTGGCATCGGTGGCGATCGCCGGGAGTCAGGGATTGGTGGGTCGAACTTCGAGCTCCGAAACCGTGGCTCGCGCCGGGAGCGCGAGAGCGGCAAGCACGGTGGCCGCCACGTCCTCGGGCCGGAGTATCCGGTCGAAGTTGGGGCTGAGCACCGACTGGCCGTGCAACAGCGGCGTGTCCACGGACCCCGGGCAGATGGTGATCACTCGGATGTCGTCCTTCCGCACCTCCAGCATGAGGGAGCGGGAGAAGCCCATCACCGCGTGCTTGCTCGCCGAGTATGCAGTGCCGCCCGCGAACCCGTTTTTGCCGGCCAGGCTCGCGATGTTGACGATGGCACCACGCCGTCGCCGACGCATCGCGGGGAGCACCGCCCGGGTTACCAGGTAGAGGCTCCGGACGTTGGTGGCCATGGTCGTGTCCCAGTCGTCCAGCGTCAGCTCGTCGAAGGGCTTGAGGATCGCGATGCCGGCGTTGTTCACCAGGACATCCACCGGCCCCAGGGCGCGCTCCAGCTCGGCCACCATGACCTCGACGTCCGCCGGCTCGCTCACGTCGGCGGGCTGGACCGCGGCGGTGATGCCGGCGGCGGTGAGTTCGGCTTGGAGGTCCTTGAGCCGGGACGGGGTGCGGGCGCAGGCGCCGATCCGGTAGCCCGCGCGACCCAGTGCCCACGCGATCGCGCGCCCGATTCCCTCGGTGGCGCCGGTGACGAGCGCGACAGGTTGCGACGCGGACATGGAGACAATCTAAGAAGATCGAAAGATCCAGGAATCGGAGGGCGTGCCGCCAGGCATGCCGCTGCCGGCGGGCCGCGCCCTCGCCGGTCATAGCGGCGGCCCCGCTTCCAGCAATGCGGGGCAGCACGGACCGGATCGCGGGGTTGGCCCGGGTCGGTCCCGGAGGCCCCGGACCCCGGATTGCCGCCCGAGCGACCGGGGGATACCTTGGCGCCGCCGTACCAGGGGAAGAGGCTGCGTCCCGCGGACAGCTCGGGCGCGCCGGCGCAGTTCCCTCACCAGGGAGGCCTCATGCGTAAGGACATGCTGTTGTCGTGGCTCGTGGTGTTCGCGGTATGGATGGCGGGCAGCTACGTGGTGCACGAGACCCTGCTCCACGACGACTATGCCCGGCTCGCGAGCCTGTTCCGGCCGGAGAGCGACGCCCAGCGATACTTCCCATTCATGATCCTGGCCCACGTGCTGATGGCGGGCGCGTTCGTCTGGATTTACTCGCGCGGGGCCGAGGCCAGGCCGTGGGTAGGGCAGGGGGTGCGATTCGGGCTGGCCGTGGCTCTGCTCACGGTGGTTCCGACCTACATGATCTATTTCGCGGTGCAGCCGATGCCAGGTGCGACGGTGGCCAAGCAGATCCTGTTCGACGGGATCCTCGTGATTCTGCTCGGCGTGATCACCGCGGCGATCCAGCGGCGCCCGGCGACCTCGTAGCAGCGCCCGATCCCCTGCGCCGCTGGGTCCCTCGCGAACTCGTGGCTGGCGGGAACCGGTTCGGACCACGATGGTATGTGGCTCGCCACCGATCCCGACCTTCCCCTCGCCCCCGAGCGGGCTCGGTGCGACCGTTCGTGGTAGCTGGGCGGCCGCTCCGGGCGGGGGGCGGGAGCAGCCCGCCGGGTGGGCTCCGGGCGCCCGAGAGGTGACTTTCGATCGAGGTCATCCGGCACCACCCGCTCGCCGCCGAAGCCGATCCGCTCGCACCGCCTGACCAGGGACGACAGGCAGCCGAGCGATAGCTACGAGATCCAGGTTCCGCGGGGACGCCTTCGGTGGAAATCCGGGCCGGCAACCGGTGGCCCTGGCCCGAGGAGGCTCCCGGATCAGGACCGGCGGCGGGGAGCCCCAGGGTGTCTTGCGGCTCGGCGGCCCCGGGAGCTAGTGCGGGAAAGGGCGCCGGCGACCATGCGATTCAAGGTCAAGGCCTGCAGGAGCTGGCCTGATCCCGGTTGTGGCAAGAACCAATCCCGGAGACCCAGGCGCCCAGTGACCGATTTTCCTGGGTGGGATGGCCGCGAGGTCAGGCCGCAGGGCTGCTCCGTCCAGTCCGGCGGAGGAGCTCGGCGGTGTAGGCTTCGAGGACATCGCGCCGGACCTCGCACTGGAGAAACTGGCCTTCCCGCCGGGCCTCGATGAGCCCGGCACGAACCAGCTCCTTCACATGATGGGAGATGGTACCTTTGCTGACGGGAAATCGCTCTCTCAGCAGGCGGCAGGGGCACTCCGGCTTGCTGGCGATGGCTTCGAGCAACGCCATTCTTCTCGGATCTGCCAGGGCCTTGGCGATGAGCTCGAACTGGCGGGAGCTCAGCGCCGGCCGGGCCGGGAGCCGGGCGGTCATAGTTCAATCAATATCAAACTGTTACGGGCCGGTCAAGAGTTCGCCGCGACCGGAGGGGTGAAGGGCGCCCTGTGACGGCCTACGAAATCACTCCGCGCATGCGCCGAGTGCTCCAGGTGGCCCGAAGCGAGGCCTCGCGGCTGGGGCACAGGGAGATTGACGCCGCCCATCTGCTGCTCGCTCTGGTCGGGGCCGACGGCCAGGTGCGCCGGCTGCTCGAGCAGGCTGGGGTTGACGGCGCGGTGGTGCGACGCCGTCTTCTCGCGGTACTGCCCGCTACCGCCCCTGGCCAACGCACAGCGGACCTGCCATACAGCGCCCACGCCCGAGAAATCCTGGTGCTGGCTCGCCAGGCTGCGGAACGATTGCGGAGCCCACGGGTGGAGCCAGGCCACCTGCTGCTCGGTCTCCTGAATCTCGAGACCAGTCCAGCGACCAGGGTGCTCGCCGCGACCGGACTCGACGGGGAGGCCGTCGAGAGCGCCATCCGGAAGCAGCCCTGAATTCGGCGGGACGGCGAGAGGGTTCCCCTGCGCCGCGCCCGGCGGGCCGGCTTCCCGGGCGGGGCTGTCGGTGCCCGGAAGGCGGTCGCGCGAGCCCTGGCGAGTCACTCCTTGCTGATCGGGTATTGGGGCTCGAACGGGGCCCGCTTCCCCATCAGGCAGCGGTCCCACGTTGCCGGGAACTGTCCGGCGTGCATCTTCCTCCGCATGTGCCATTCGGTCCAGCGCCGAGGGTGGGCCAGGCAAATCAAGGTTGGGGTCGCGCTGGTCGCCATTGCAGGCGCCTCGGCGTGCGACATGAGGTCGGGCGCGCGGCGCGAGGCGGGAGAGGCTGCCCGGGTCACGCGGGCCGCCTGTCCTGGCGTGGCCGGGCCGATTCGCCTCGCGGAAGGCTGGCTCGGGCCGTTCCGGGCCTGGGCCGCGCTCGGCGAGCTGCGCCAGCGCTGCGCCCTTGCCTACGACACTGTCTTTACCGGGGATGGGCGCGCCGTCCCCGCCCTGGCGCTGCCGCTCGGAGCCGTCCTGGCTCTCGGGCTCCAGGAGAATGTGATCACGGACTCGCTAGGCGCGGCCCGGGCGGGCGCGCTGCGCGACGATCTCTCGGCCGCGGGCTGGCGTCTCACCGGCACGGACGTCGTGCTCCCCAACGGGCGGCCGCTCTCGCTCCCCCTGGGCGAGCTGCGTCAGGGCCTGCGCCTCGCCTCGGTGCGGAACGACCCCGAGCGCGGACTCTTGGTGGTGTTCTGCGAGCTGCCGGACTTGGTGCTGGATTTCGGGCCGGGCCGGGCCGAGCTGGGTGCGATGGAGTCGCCGGCCGAGTGGGACCGCCTGCCGGATACCCTGCATGCTCAGGGGCTCACCCTGCTCCACTTGCCGCCTCGAGCGACCCCCTGGCCGGAGTGCACCCCCTGAACCGCCCAGCGGCCCGCAGTGGCCCGGCCGGGTCGCGGTTGCCGGGTTGCCCGCTGCCTGGATTCCCGCAAGCGGCTTCGCCTCGGCCCTCGGTCGGTTCCGGAACGCGGCCGAGCGGGGCCGGGCCCTGACTCCAGGAAGGCGGCCCGACCATTTCCCCCGCCTTCACCCGGGCGGGCCTGACGGGATGGATCGCTGACGACACGGCGCACCACCTGCTTGCCGCAAATCGCCTGGCGTCGGAGCATGGGCTCGAGCGCTGAACTTCTGGAGTCATTGGTCCGCGCCGGGGTGCCTGGGGCCAGGGCCAGCGCGCGGTCAACGGCCGGTGGTCCGCTCGGGTCGAGCCGGTCCAGTGCGCTGGCCAGCGGAGCCGGAGTGATGCCTGTCACGTTCCTAACACCGGCCGGCGGGTAGCGTCTCTCGCAATGGAACGTGACCGCGCCGGTGGAACCCTCGAAGGGAGGAGCGACCATGCGACACCGCCTCGTGCTCACCGCTCTGCTGATCGAAGCTCTCACTTTCCACCCCGGACCTCTCGCCGCCCAGAGCTGGGAGCTGCTCGGCACCCGACGGGTGAGTTTTGTCCGAGAGCGCGATGTGATCGAAGTGACCGCCCGTGAAGGGCGCTTCCGCGCGCTCAAGCTGGAGGTGGACGGCGGCGACCTCGAGATGTTCGACATGCGGATCGTGTTCGGCGACGGCTCGGCCTACTCCCCCGAGACCCGGTTCCTCTTCCGGCAGGGCAGTTGGAGCCGGACCTTCGACCTCCCGGGAGAGGCCAGGGTCATCCGGCGGATCGAATTCCGGTACCGGAGCACGGTGCGGCGGGGGCAGGCGACGGTGCGGGTGTACGGGAAGCAGGCGGAGCACGGGGCCGGCGGGCCGGGCGGCAGCGGCGCAGGCCAAGACGAATGGGAACGGCTCGGGTCCCGCGGAGTGAGTTTCCGGGCGGAGCGCGATGTGATCCCCGCCGCGGGCGAGGGGCGGTTCCGCGCAGTCCGGATCGCGGTGAGTGGTGGCGATCTCGAGATGTTCGACGTGCGAATCGTGTTCGGCGACGGGAGCGTCTACTCGCCAGCGACCCGGCTGGTGTTCCAGGAGGGAAGCTGGAGCCGGGTCATTGATCTGCCGGGAGAGGCACGCATCATCCGGCGGATCGAGTTCAGCTACAAGAGTATCCGGGCGACGCGGGACGGGCGGGCACTGGTGACGGTCTTCGGCAAGCGGTGAGCGGCGGCGACGCCAGGACAGCGGGACCAGGGGCCGGCGACGGGCGACGGATACGAAGCACCAGCGAGAAGCTCAGGAGCTGGCGCCTGGAGAGGGGCCCGGGCTCGACCCGGCGCGCTCGATGGATGCGGCTGCGGGGCAGTGGGAGACGGTGGGCCAGGCTTGAAGCCAGGGCTCGCCTGGCTCCCGTACCTGGGCCGGCCGGCGGGCCCACCGCTCGAGGAACTGGACCCGGTAGCCGAGCTTGCGGAGGATCATTGCCTCCTCGATGGAGAGCCAGCCCTGGGCCTCGCCGATCAGCACCAGGCGCTCCAGCGCCGCGAACCGGGTCTCTGGCCTTCCCGCCCTGCCCAAGCGCCGGCGGAGCCGCACGAGGGCCCCGCGGAGCCGGCCGGGAGGAAGGCGGTCGGCGGCCTCGGTGAGAGCCTGGTCGAGGGCGGCGAGATAGGCGGGGAGGATCCGCTCGGCCACGAAGCGCATGTCCCCCAATACGGCCGGTCGCCGCCGGGCCGGGGTAGCTCGGCGAATGCACAAGGGACCATTCCAGCGCGGGGGTGGGAAGGAGGTGCCGGGCGGCGGGAGTTGGGCGCGAGTCCGCCGGCGCCCGCCGCTGCCCGGCGCCGGTCGAGGGGTCGCGAGCGGCGCCACCTGATTTCGGCAGGAGCGCCCGGCGGGATTTGACAACCGCCCACCGCCCGGTCACCTTCACCCTCCCACCAGCCAAAGGAGTCCTGGACCCATGAAGGTCTACGGCTCAAGCGCCATCAGAAACGTGGCGTTCGTGGGCCACGGGGCGAGTGGCAAGACCAGCCTGGTTGACGCCCTTGCCTTCGTGTCCGGATCCAGCCGACGGCACGGCAGCGTCAAAGACGGCACCGCCCTCACCGATTACTCCCCTGACGAAATCGAACGCAAACACTCCATCAGCCTCGCGCTGGCGTTCGCCGAGTGGATGGAGACCAAGATCAACCTGCTGGACACCCCCGGGTATCTCGACTTCTTCGGCGAGGCGGTGACGGGGCTGTACGCCGCTGACGCGGCGGTGGTGGTGCTGTCGGGGGTGGGCGGTGTGGAGGTGGGAACCGAGAAGGTCTGGGCGGAATGCGATCACTTGCATCTCCCGCGCATCATCTTCGTGTCGCAGATGGACAAGGAGCATGCCAATTTCGAACGGGTGTTCGACGACGTGAAGGAGCACCTGTCGCCCAAGGTGGTCCCGGTGGAGATCCCGGTGG
>JBBIMQ010000008.1:0-19374 GCA_037444345.1 Gemmatimonadota bacterium
GCTCGGTGCGAAACGCGATCAGGCCGGCACGCCCCAGCCGATCGAGCGCGTCCCACACCGGTCGCCTGAGGGCGCGAGCCAGCGCCGGCACGGCCGCCCTCCCCCCTTTGCGATCGAGCAGCGCCAGCACCTCGCCCGCCAGCCCCCCCAGCGTTCCCGCCCTCCCCCGGCGCTCCACGATAACCTGCGAGGCACCCCACATCGCGCCGGGCAGCATCGCCTTGAGCGCGAGACCGAGGGGGGCGGCGTAGTACCCGGCGACCCACCGCGCCAGATCGAGGAGCGCCGCCGGAAGAGCCGGCTCGGGGTCCGGGGCCGCCAGAATGTCGCGAAGTTCGCGGTCCGGTGGCTGGTCGGTGAGCCCGACTACGACCCCGATCAGCTCCCGCCTCCGCACCGGAACCACGACCCGGGCCCCGGGAATCACCCGGTCGGCGAGCGCCTCAGGAATGCGGTAGGTGTAGAGCTGTTCGAGCGGGAGCGGCAGCGCCACCAGCCCGAAGCCTGCAGTCATCGCCGGGCAAGGCCGAGTCCGGGGCCCGAGGGCAGGCGCACCTGGCCGCCGTCGATCGTGGCCCCCTGGAACGGGTCGTTGGCGAGCAGGGCCGCTCCATCCAGGTCCACCAGATCCACCAGGGGGGCGAGCTGGGCGGCCGCGGTGATGCCGATCGAACTCTCGATCATGCACCCCACCATGGGCATCAGGTGGTGGGTCCGGGCGATCGCGATCATCCGGAGCGCCTCCCGGAGCCCGCCGCACTTGGCGAGCTTGATGTTGATGCCATCCACCCGGCCCACCAGGCCCGGGATGTCGGCAGCGGTCCGGCAGCTCTCGTCGGCGAGGAGCGGGATCCGCGCCGCCCGCCTGACGATCCCCAGGCCCTCGAGATCCTCGGGGACCAGCGGCTGCTCCAGCACGGTCACCCCGTACTCCTCCAGGGCCGGCAGCATGCGGAGCGCCTGCTTCACGGTCCAGCCGCAGTTCGCATCCACCCGGAGCTCCTTGTCGGTCGCCTCCCGGATGGTGCGGAGGATCTCGAGATCGCGGTCGGTGCCGAGCTTGATCTTGAGAATCGGGTACGGCTCCGCCTCGCGGACCTTCTGCCGGATCCGTTCGGGCGTGTCGATCCCGATCGTGAAGGTGGAGCGGGGAGCCCGGCCGGGATCGAGCCCCCAGAGCCGGTACACCGGCTGGCCGAGCCGCTTGCCTACCAGATCGTGGAGCGCGGCCGAAAGGGCCGCGCGGGCGGCAGGATTGAGCCGGAGGGCGCGCTCCCATTCCCGCTCGGCGTCCTCCATCAGGAACGGATCGGGCGGCAGGTGCTCGGCGTAGGCCTGGAGCGCCGCCAGTACGGTCTCCGTGGTTTCGCCGTAGAAGCGGGTCGGCGCCGCCTCACCCCACCCCTCCAACCCGTGCTCGTCTATCAACCGGACCCAGACGGTGCGGTATTCGCTCCGCCCGCCGCGGGCGATGATGAACGGGTGCCGGGTGCGGAGATTGAGCACCTCGGTTTCCATGCGAAGCGGATGCGCCATGGGAGCGGTTCCGATGCCGGGTGGTCGAAAGTATAACGGCGGACGGCAGGCGCGCAGGATCGCTACCCCAGCGCTGCCACGTGGGCCGCCACCCCCTCGGCGACCCGAGGCGGGTGGTAGCCCCCTTCGAGCAGCCCCACGATCGGAGTGTCGTGGAGCTCCTCCCGGAGCCGGTAGGTGAGGGTCGCGTAGTGCTCCGGCTCCAGCGTGAAGCCGCCCAGCGGGTCCCCGCGCATGGAGTCGAAACCGGCGGAGATGAAGATCATCTGCGGCTCCCACCCCGCCGTGGCGGCCGCGATCGCCGCCCAGAGGTCCTCGAGGTAGAGCTCGGGCGGCGCGCCAGCCGGCCGGGGCACGTTGAAAATGTTCCCGACGCCACGCTCCTCGGCCATGCCGGTGCCCGGATACCACGGGTGCTGGTGCAGCGACACGAAACGAATCGTCTCGTCGTGCTCGACCAGGGCCTGGGTACCGTTCCCATGGTGGACATCCCAGTCAACGATGAGCACCTGCCGGCAACCGTGCCGCTGCGCCCGCCGCGCGCCCAGCACCACGTTGTTCACCAGGCAGAATCCCATCGCGCGCCGGGCCAGCGCGTGATGCCCGGGCGGCCGGACGGCGGCGAAGGCATGGCGGCCGGCCAGCGCCCACTCCACGGCGGCCCGGACCGCACCGGTGGCACCGAGCACCGCATCCCAGCTGGCGTCGTTCATCACCGTATCCACGAACACGACGCCTCCGCCCTGGCGGCTGGTCTCCTCCAGCCAGCGGAGATACTCCGGGGGGTGCACTGCGAGAAGCTCCTCCCCGGCGGCGGGCTCCGCCTCGGTAACCGCACAGGCCGGATCGCGGCGCGCCCGCGCCAGGATGGCTTCGAGCCGCTCCGGCGTCTCGGGATGCCCGGGTCCGGGATCGTGGCGGAGGCAATCTGGATGAGTGAAAAGCGGAACCGGCATGCTCAGGTCGAGGAGCGCCCGCGACGCAGGAGCTCGCGGAGCGCGCGGGCTTCCGCCTGGAGCTCGAGCTGGGCCCGGTCCACTTCCGCGACGGCCCGGCGGTAGCGCCGCCAGAGCAGCAGGACCAGGGCGGCGGCCGCCAGCAACCCGCTCCCGGCCAGGAGGAGGCCCGCGCGATCGGTCCAGAGGCCGACCAGGAGCAGCAGAACGCCGTCGAGTGTCAGGCACCCGACGGCGAAAATCGTGAGGGCTCGGCCCCGGACCGCTCCGGCCACTGCGGGGCTACCGGACTGGCCGGCGACGGCGGGGGACCACGATCAGGGCCCCATTTCGCGGCACGCCGATCTCCGCCAGCGACCGGGACTCGTCCAGGACCTCTCCGCCACCGTACTTGACGGCGTAGGCCTGGGGGTCGCCGTCCACCCGGGCGAGCTCGAGTGCCCTGCGCTTGGCCTCCGCCACGGGGGTGGCCGGCGAAAGCTCCAGGGTCACCTGATCCCACACGTCGGGGACCACGATGCGAACCGGGAGGGAATCGGTCATGCCGCTTCGGACCCTTCAGGGGGGGGCAGTGTCGTCAGGAACCGGTCCACCGCCTGATCGAAGAAGAGCGTCGAGGCTCGCACCCGCGTCCCCCGCTGCCCGTCCGGCGCGACCGAGAGAGCGATCTCCTCCCCCCCCTGCCCGCGCAGGACGAGGAACCCCGGGCCCTCTTTCTCGGGAAATGCCGCGGTCCCGGGCACCCGCTCGGCGAAGAAGCGTTTGGCCCGCTCGAGCACCTCCGGGCCAGTGAGTGTCGTGATCGTCTCGTGCCTCATCGGAGGATCCGGAAGCGAGCGCCGACTAGCGGGTGCGGAGAATCGCCACCCCGGTCGGCTGGGCCGGCACCGCAATCGAGGCGACGGTCTTCCGCGTCACCAGATCGAACATGTCCACGGCCCCCGGGTCCGCCCCGATGGACTCCTGGCTGATGAACGCGTACCGCCCGTCCGGCGAGTAGGCCACCCCGTGAACGATCTTCTTGGTGGTCGGCACCCGGGCCACCTCGGCGAGCGACCGGGCGTCCACCAGGCTGAAGCTCTGGTCCTTCTTGTTGGTGACGATCACCCAGGCCCCGTCCGCCGACGGCTCCACGTTGTAGGCCCCCTTCCCCACGGGCAGCTCCCCCCGCTTGCTGAGCGCCGCCGCGTCCCAGACCTGCAGGGTGTTGCGGTGGTTGCACGCCACGTACAGGGTGCGATCGTCCGGCGAAACCGAGATGAAGGTCGGCTGACACTCGTCGTCGGCGGCCTCCCCGGCACCCGCCGCAGGAGGGGCCGAGGCGCCCGGAGCGTGGGCCCCGTGCTCCGCCCCCGCCGGATGGAGGCCCCCGCCGCCGGTCGGGGCCCGCCGGGCGATCCGGAGCGTCGCGACGTCGAGCTCGAGAATCTCGTCGCTGTGCATACAGGAGATGTACACCAGGCTGCCGGCGTGGTTGGACTTCACCCCGTGGGGCATGTCGCAAGCCGGCAGGTGGGTGATCGTGGTCATCGTGGGGGTGTGGACCACCGAGATCACGTTGAGCCGCGGATGATCGCCGTGGAAGTCCGAGTTGGCCACGAAGGCCAGCTCCCCGTCCGGGGTGAGACCGATGGTGGTCGGGAACATCTCGAGCGGCGCCCGGCCTACCAGCGTGTCGGTGGCGGCGTCGAGCTTCCACAAGCTCCCGTACGGGGTTCCGTGCGCGATCGAGACGTAATAGAACCGCTGATCGGGAGCGACCGCGAGATTGTGGGGACCGTCAATATCAGCGGGCATGATCCCGAGGGGGATGACCTTTTCCTGGCTCAGCGTGCCCGGGCCCGGACGGAGCCAGGTCACGAGGTCGCCCGACTCGCTCACGACCCCCACCCGGTACCCCGGCTCCTGCGCGGCAAGGGGCGCCCCGGCCGCCTCGAACGCGATCACCGAGAGCGAGAGAGTAATGGACCGCGTGGCGTTCATCCCCGACTCCTTCAGTCCTGGATACCGGTTGACCCCTGGCGGACTACCCGCCCCCGAGCGGGGGCGCGGTGTAAAGTAGCAAGCCGCCGGGAGCGGCGCGAACGGCCCCGGCTCCATCGGCGCGGCGCGACGGCTATTCGGGCGGGGCGAGGGGGCGAGCCTGGACCACGACCTCCGAGGCGCCCCGGGGCCGCCAGAGATCGCGAAGCCGGGACCGAGTCCGGAGGACCACGACCAGGTCTCCAGGCGGCGGGTCCTCCACCCCTTCGACCCTGAGAAAGAGCGGCGGCCGCGCCCCCGCGGGAACCTCGGCCTCGTAAGCCCGGCCGTGCCACTCGAACCGGACGACCGGCGGAACCTCCCGCACCACCCGGTCCAGGAAATAGTCGTCCTCCAGGCGGTAGACCCCGTCCGCCACCCGCTCTCCCCGCAGGAAGAACGTCGGATCGAAAGGGCCCCCGCCGTGACGGGCGAAGTTCTGCTCGACCGCCTGGTCGAAGGCCTCCAGGTCCGGCGCCCGGGCACGCCATTCCAGGTGATGCCGCAGCTCGTGGGTCAGGGTATCCCAGGCCTCGGCTCGCCAGTCGAAGTCCTGGTGCAGGCGGGCCAGGGCCGCGAACGAGCCGTAGTAGAGCACCACCCGGCTCTGGAGCTTGTCGCCCTCTCCGCCCCCCCCCGGCACCGGGATGCACTCCCCCATCGTGTAGATGTCGGGCCGGGTCGGATGGGGGAGCGTCTTGCGGGAGACCTCGATCGCCGTCACCCCGTCGAGGAACTCCGCCGGAACCTCGCGGCAGAGCCGGCCCACCAGGTCCTCGAAGTCGGCGAACCGCATCGCCCCCTCACACAGCCTCCAGCGCCTGGCCGACGTCGGCCAGAATGTCCTCGTAATGTTCGACCCCCACCGAGAGGCGGACCATCCCCGGGGTGATGCCGATCCGCGCCTTCACCTCCGCGGTCACGTCCGCGTGGGTCATGGTGGCCGGATGTTCGGCGAGCGATTCCGTTCCGCCCAGACTTACCGCCAGCTTCACCAGCCGGAGCGCGTTCAGGAACCGGAAGGCCGCCGCCTCGCCCCCGTAGATCTCGAAGGCGATGAGCGAGCCGGGCGCGGCGCACTGGCGCCGGTACACCTCGAACAGCGGGTGATCCGGTTCCAGGTGGCCGAGGTAGTGGACTCGCTCCACCTTGGGATGGTCCCGGAGGAAGTCCGCCACGTAGCGCGCGTTCTTCATCTGGGCGGTCATCCGCATCTTGAGGGTCTCGAGGCTGCGGAGCAGGAGCCACCCGGTCCAGGGACTGGCCATGTTGCCGAGAAAGGTGCGGAGCGCCCGGACCGGTGCCAGCGCGCGGCGGGAGCCCAGGACCGCTCCGGCGATCACGTCGCTGTGTCCGCCCAGGAACTTCGTGGCCGAGTAGGCCGCCAGGTCCGCGCCGTGCTGGAGGGGGCGCTGCCAGAGCGGCCCCAGGAAGGTGTTGTCCACCACCACCACCGGCCGCCGGCCGCCAGTGGCCAGACGGTCGGCGAACCGCGCCACCGCCGCGATATCCACCAGGGCATTGGTCGGATTGGCTGGCGTCTCGATCAGGATCGCCCCGACCCGCCGGCCTGCGATCTGCCGGCCGAGCTCGGCTTCGAGCCCTTCGAACGGCACCCCGGCCGGAAACCCGATCGGCGCCATGCCGAACTCCGGGAGCACGTGCCGCAAGAGATGATCGGAGCCGCCGTAGAGCGGCTCGCTGTGGAGGATCACGTCGCCGGGCCGGGCCGCCGCCAGGAGCGAGGTCGAGATGGCCGCCATCCCGCTGTCGAACACCGCCGCCGCCTCCGCCTGATCCCACAGCGTCAGGCGGTCCTCCAGGACCTCCAGATCGGGATTGTTGAGCCGGCTGTAGATCAACCCCAGCGACTCGTCCGGCCGCGCCTCGCGGAGCCCGTACGCCACCTCGAAGAACGCCTTCCCGGCCTCCGCGGTCTCGAAGACGAAGGTAGAGGTCTGGAAGATCGGGCACTTGAGCGCGCCTTCGGACAGCGCCGGGTCGTACCCGTAACTCATCATGAGGCTTTCGGGCCGGAGCGGCCTGCCCTTGATGCTCCGGCGAGCGGGATCCTTGGACTGGTCGGCACGCACGGAGGACTCCGTCGGCTAGCGGTGAACGGTCACGGGTAAGCCAGCGGGATCGGCCTACCCGATTCGCTCTTCGAGGTACGCCACCAGTTTGCTGGCGTCCACCCGCACCTGGGCCATCGTGTCCCGGTCGCGAACCGTGAGCTGGTTGGTCTGAAGGGTCTCGCCGTCCACAGTGCAGCAGAACGGCGTGCCGGCCTCGTCCATCCGGCGGTAGCGCCGCCCGATGGCCCCGCTGTCGTCGTAGAAGGCAGGAAAGCGCCGCTTGAGGTCGTGATACACCTTCTGGGCGAACTCGGGCATGCCATCCTTGTTGACCAGGGGCAGGACCGCTGCCTTGATCGGGGCGATCCCGGGATGGAAACCGAGCACCACCCGCTTCTCCCCGGCCACCTCCTCTTCCCGGTACGCGTCCACCAGAAGCGTGAGCGCCACCCGGTCGGCGCCGGCAGAAGTCTCCACCACGTACGGGATGTAGCGCGCGTTGGCCGCCTGGTCGAAGTACTCCAGCTTTTTCCCCGAGTACTCCTGGTGCCGGGTCAGGTCGTAATCGGTCCGGTTGTGGATGCCCTCGATCTCGTTCCAGCCGAAGGGAAATTCGTATTCGATGTCGTAGGCGGTCTTGGCGTAGTGGGCCAGCTCGTCCGGCCCGTGCTGATGCCAGCGGAGCCGGGACGGGGTGAGCCCGATGTCCCGGTGCCACTGCATCCGCCACTCCCGCCATCGTTCGAACCACTCGCCGTCGGTCCCCGGCTTGACGAAAAACTCGATCTCCATCTGCTCGAACTCGCGGGTGCGAAAGATGAAGTTCCCCGGGGTGATCTCGTTGCGGAACGCCTTGCCGATCTGCGCGATGCCGAAGGGGATCTTCTGCCTCGAGGCGTTGAGGACGTTCTGGTAATTGACGTAAATCCCCTGCGCCGTTTCGGGCCGGAGGTACACCACCGCGGCCTGGTCCTCGACTGGCCCCATGAACGTCTTGAACATCAGATTGAACAGGCGGGGCTCGGTGAGGTCGCAGGCAGTGTGCTCGCCCGGCCGCTTGCTGGGCTTCTCGGGGCACACCGCGTCGGCCAGCTTGTCGGCCCGGAACCTCGCCTTGCAGGTACGGCAGTCCACCAAGGGATCGGTGAAGCCGGCCACATGGCCCGAGGCTTCCCACACCCGCGGATGCATCAGAATGGCCGCGTCAATCCCCTCGATGTCGTCGCGGGCATGGACCATGGCCCGCCACCACCGGTCCTTGACGTTCTTCTTGAGCTCCACACCGAGCGGACCGTAATCCCACACCGAGCCAAGCCCGCCGTAGATCTCCGACGACTGGAACACGAACCCGCGCCGCTTGCAGAGCGACACGAGCTTGTCCATCAGCGTTGGCTGGGCCATGAGGTCTGCGCGAAGGGTCGGATGATTCGCCGGAGGGCGGAAACCTAGACGGCGCCCGTGCCCGCGGCAAGCAGTGCCTGCCCAGGACCTTGACGCTCGAATCCGCGACGCGTTGACTGCCGGCGCCGTCCTGCCGTAACTTGGACCCGAGTCGCGGTGGCAGGGGCCGCACCGGCCTCGACCAGAAACGCATCCTGAGACGGCGCACTGCCACCCAACGCGGCTCGGAGCTCGAGGTCATGATCCCGCGGCTCACCCTGATGGCACGGCTGATCGGCACCGGCCTGCTGGCCAACCGCGCGGTGCAGCGGGTTGGGACCGTGGACGGTTGGCACCGGCAGGGGACTTCGGCGGCGCTCCAGCCGGCGGCCGCCAAGATGGCCCGCACCGGGAGCCCGCCGGGGTTGCTGCGGAAGCGAGCTGAGCCGCCAGGTGTGGCCGCCGAGAGCGGCGTGAACGGGCCATCCTCGTGGCCGCCCGGGTGGAGCCCGACACGAACGAGGGCGCTCTTCCCACCGCTGATCGGCCCTGGCGCGTCAAGCCGGCGGAATCAGGTGGCCGGGCGTAACAGATTGCAACGTCCGGGACGTTCGCCCGGCTCGAGGCGCACCTGGTCCCCAGGCACCAGCGGCGGAATGCCAGGATCATGACAGCAACACTGACGGCGATTCAGTGTCGCAACAACTTGTCGTACATGATGTTACAACGTTCGCCGAGCCGGGCGCAGGTCTTGCTGTGTCTAACAATGGTCGCCGTGACCATTGCGGCGCAACGACGTGTCGCTCCGCGCCCTGCGCAAGGACGGTGAACGTGAGTACAGTGGCGGCAGGCAGTCGTCAGGGCCCGGGCCGCTCGGCCCGGGCGGGAGTGACGTTGCTCGAGGTCCTCACCGTCATCGCCCTCATCGGGATCGTTGCGGCGATCGGCCTTCCCCGGATTGATTTCGCCGGGGCCAAGGCCAACGCCGCCGCGCGGGCCCTCGCGCTCGCCCTGTCGCGCGCCCAGCGCGAGGCGGTGAGCCTCCAGGCCGACGTGTGGGTGGGCGTCGACAGCGCGGGCCGCGCCCTGGTGGTGCACGAAGACCGGAACAACGACGGGGCAATCCAGCCCGGCGAGCGGGTGACCAGCGTGGCCCTGGATGACGGGGTGCTGTTCGGCTCGAGCGGTGCCCCCCCGCTCCCCATGGGGGCGCAGACCGTGAGCTTCACCAGGACCCATGGCGGGCTCCCCGCCATCGTCTTTCATCGCGACGGCAGCGCCAACGAAAGCGGCGGCTTCTATCTCACGACGCTCAAGCATCTCGCCGCGGGCAAGCCGACGGGAACCCGGGCCGTGACGATCACCCAGGCCACGGGCCGCCCGCTCTGGTGGAGCTACAGCAGCGGGACCTGGGTCTCGGCTCGATGAGGGGGCGACACGGGGGCCGGTGGCGGGCGACCGGCAACGAGCGGCAGGCCGAGAGGTACCCCGCCGGCGGGCCAGGGCCGGCGCGATGGACCCGGGGGGGCGGGTTCTCGCTGGTCGAGGTGATGATCGCCCTGGCGGTCCTCACCATCGTGCTGGCCGGCCTGGGCCGGTTCATCGGCACCTTCGTCCACGGGGTGCGCACCTCGACCACCCGCACCATGGCGACCGAAGTGGCCCGGGCCCGCCTCGCGGTGGTGGAGACCGACCCGCGGTACACCATGCTCACCACGCTCTACGGGGGTGCCGCCCCCGGCGCCGACGTCACAGGCTTTCCCGGCTTCCCGGCCATGCGGCGCCGGACCTTCGTGACCCGGGACCAGAGCGGCACCCCCCCGCGCGACATCACGACGATCACCGTGCGCGTGACCGATCCCTCCATCCCCCAGGATACCATCAGCCTCACCAGCATGAGGGCTCGGCCATGATGTTAGGCAGGCTCGGCAGGCTCGCACGCGGGGTGCCCAAGGGCTTCACCCTCCTCGAGGTCCTGATCGCGCTCATCGTCGTCTCGCTGGTGATGGGGAGCGCGGTCTCGCTCCTCCGCTCCCAGTCCCAGGCCTTCTCGCTGGGAAGCGAACGAGCCGACCTCTACCAGAACGCGCGCTACGTGGTCAGCGTGTTCGAGCGGATGACCCGGACCATGGGCGCCGGCGTCGCCGGATCCCAACCGATGCTGGTCTACGGCGGCAACGACGTCCTGGCCTTCAACGCCGACTATCAGGAGGTGGACACGGCGTCCATGCGCTGGGCGGTGTACTTCAACCCCGACGCCGACAGCCTCGCCACCGTGGCCTGGGACTCGGCGGCCGCCGGCCCCATCCCGAACAGCACTTACGTCTATCCGCCGCGGAACTACACCCTCGCCAACGGCGCGCCATCGCCCGCGGAGACGATCATCCTGTACTTCCGGCCCGACAGCTCCACCGCCCGGACCGACGACTACGTCCTCTATCTCCGCTTCAACAACCGCGAGCCCACCGCGGTGGCGGCCAACATCCTGGCGGACCCGGCAGGCCGACCGTTTCTCGAATATTTCAGGCTCTCGGGTGGCACCCTGGCCCAGGTCCCCCCGGCCAACCTTCCGCTCATCCGGCAGGCCGTGGTGGCCGGGATGACCCCCGCACAGGCCTTCGCTGCCCAGCTGCCGGACAGCGTCGTGACGATTCAGCTCAACTTCGAGATCACCAACGGCAAGACCGGGCCGGACGAACGGCGGCTCCAGGTCTCGACCATGGTCCACGCCCACAACAACGGGCTCCCCCAGCCCATCGTCTGCGGCCGGACACCGCTCCCGCCCGGCCTGGTGACCGCACTCCCCGACACCACGCCCAACAGCGGGCTGGTGACGCTCAGCTGGACGCCCTCGCCGGATCAGGGAGGCGGCGAGAACGACATTCGCCAGTACCTCGTCTTCCGGCGGCTGGACACGCTGCCGCTCCCCGCCTGGGATCTGCTGGCCAATGTGCGGGCGGATACCCTGTCGCTTTACACGTTCCCGATCTCGGGGAACGCCTCGGGGTCGGCCTATCAGTTCGGTGTCTCCGCCCAGGACTGCACCCCGGCCGTCTCGACCATCGCGACGGCGATCGCCACGGCGCCGTGAGCCGGTCCCGAGGGCCAGGGAGGAGGATCATTCGATGTCGGTGACTCGCACGATCCCGTCCGACGAGCGCGGAGTGGCGCTGATCCTGACGCTGCTCCTCGCCTTCCTGGTGGCGGCGCTGGCGATCGGGGCGGTCATGATGTCGGGCAACGTGCAGCTGGTGAGCCGCTACCACGCCCGGGAAGCCGCCCTCCAGGCCGCCGCCGACGGCGGGCTCGAGATCGGCCGGGACGAGCTGAATCGAAACCCCGCCCAGCTCCCCCCGACCGGCGACACGGCGCTCGTCCTCAACCAGCCGGTGCTGGATGCCCAGGGCCAGGTGATCCCCGGATTCACCCGCTCGGTCTACGCCGGCCGGACCGGCGGCCGGACCGGGGGCCTGGGCAGCGCGGGCCAGTACGGGCTCAACCTGGCGTCCGTGGTCTCGGTGATCAACGACCCGCGCGGCACCGTCGCGGCCCGCCGCCTGCTGCTCACCCAGAATTCCTGGTCCAAGTTCGCCGTCGCGGTGAACCAGTGGACGCCCAACATCATGTACGGCTGCTGGGAGCAGGTCCAGGGACCATTCCACTCCAATACCAACCTGAAGCTGCAAAGCGGATGCACCGGGGCCAGCCGCGTGCTCTTCACCGGGCCGGTCACGGTGGTCAACAGCGTGAGCAATCAGGCATCCGGCAACTTCCAGCAAGGGCTCACGATCGGCGCGAGCCCCATCCCCTGGCCCACCCCGGCCCAGTTCGCGACGCTCCGCGCCTATGCCCAGCAATCCGACGCCCCGAACGGCGACTACGACCTCACCCCCACCATGGGCTCGGCCAATACCCGTACCCCGAGCCTGCGGATCGAGTTCGTGCCGGTTGACGTGAACGGCAACGGGCAACTCGAGTGGGACGAGGGATTCATGCGGGTCTATCAGGCGCGGATGACCGGCACGGTGGCGCTGGACACCACCGCCCGCAACTACGTGACCGCGCGGCGGGCCGGACAGCGGCCGGTCACCGTGGGCACCGGCGCCGGAGGCTGGGGCGCCTACAACCCCACCCGCGATCCGAATCTGTTTTCCGACAACTGCGGGATCGTGCGAGGCGGCCGTTTCCGCACCGCCCGCTCGCTGTTTCTCTTCTACGACGATACCGCTGGTCAGTCCACCGCGGCCGCGGCCGCCAGCGTCAACACCGATCTCCTGACGCCGGGACACCGCTGTTACCTGGGCGGCGATCCCGCCCTGGCCGGCGGCCCCCTGGGACAGCCGGGGACCGGCAACCCGGTGATCGACACCCTGACACCGGATTCCACCTGGACCGATATTCCCCCGCCCCCCGGTCCCGCGGTGCCCTACCGCCTGACGCGGGGCTGGTGGGTCAAGAAGCGGACGGCGCCCGATCCGGCTGTGCTCGCCCGGCGACCCGGCGATGCCCGCTACCTCATTCCGCTCGGGCGGAACCCCAACTTCAAGGGCGTCGTCTACGTGAACGGGAGTGTAGCGGTGAGCGGGAGGCTGCGGGGGCGGTTGAGTATCGTGGCTACCGGGACCATCATGCTGGCCGACGACCTCACCTACGTCACCCCTCCAGGCACGCTCTGCACCGACCAGGGGGACATGCTGGGCCTGCTCACCGCCGACTCCATCCTGATCGCGGACAACAGCATTCAGCGCCCCTTCCGGGTGAACAACGTCTGGACCGGCCTCTGGGACGATTCGCCTTCGAGCGAGAACTACCACGGCTTTCTGTTCGCGCTCAAGGACTGGGGCGGCGAGAACTGGAACCCACCCTGGGCGGAGCCCCTCATCCCCGGCGAGGCGGCCCCCTCGGCCTCCGGCGGGTTCGTGCGGGTGACCGGCGGGATCATTCAGGGCTTTGTCCGGGTGGCGACCTACAACGGCCAGAGCGGCTGGCAAGAGGCCCACACCTACGACCCCTGCGGCGCCACCGCTCCCCCACCCTATTTCCCGACCACCGGGCGCTACGCCAAGAACCGGTACTACGAGCTGGATCCGGTGTGGCTCAACACCATGACCATGGACCAGTACTTCGTGAAGCTGCAGTCCCAGTGAGCGGCCCGCCTAGCGAGCTCCGCCTCTCCGCGCCACCACATCTCGCACGATCACCTCGCCGTGGTGGCGAGTGTTCTCGATGAAGAGCCGGTTGGCGTCCTTGCCGGCGGCCAGCACCCCGGCCACGTAGCACCCGGGAACCGGGGTCATCATCGTCGCCTCGTCGTGCTGCGGGACGCCGCTGGCAGGATCCACCGGTACACCCAGCCGCTCGAGCAGAGTCGTATCGGGGTGATAGCCGGTCATGGCCAGGACGGCGTCGGCCGGGATCCACTCGGTGGCGCCGGTCGGGTCGTGGCGCACCTGCACTGCCTCCGGCGTGATGGAGGTCACGCGGGAGTTCCACCGCACCGGGATGCTCCCCTCCTTCACCCGGTTGGTGATGTCAGGCAGCACCCAAGCCTTGACGCTCGGGTCGAACCCTTCGAACAGGTGGACCAGGGTCACTCGCGCCCCGGCCCGCCAGCACTCCAGGGCGGCGTCCACGCTCGAGTTCCCGCCCCCGATCACGATCACGCGCTGGCGCCAGTACCGGTGCCCCTCGGTGAAATAGTGCTGCACGTGCGGCAGCTCCTCCCCCGGCACGCCGAGCAGGTTGGGATTGTCGTAGTAGCCGGTGGCGAACACCAGGTTCGCGGCGAGATAGGTGGTTTTGTCGTGGCGGCGGCGCACCCGGACCTCGAAGATCCCGTCCGGCCTCCGGCTCACCCCGGTCACCTCTTCCGGGATCCGGACATCCAGCGCGAAGCGCTCCGCCACCCGGCGGTAGTACAGCAACCCGTCCCGCCGGGTGGGCTTCTCGTGGCTGGCGATGAACGGGACGCCCCCGATCTCGATCCGTTCCGGGGTGGAGAAGAAGGTCATGTTGAGCGGGTAGCGCTCGATCGCCGAGACCACCGAGCGGCGGTCCAGAATGACGCAGGGCAACGCGGCCTCCCGGGCCGCGATGCCGACCGCCAGACCGATGGGGCCCGCGCCGACGACGAGTAGGGGGATCGGAGACTCGGACATGCCTGGCTCAGACCTCGATGATCTGGTCCCGCCGCGTTCCTACGCTCACGTACCGGATCGGCGCCCCGCTCAGGTCCTGGAGCCGGTCCAGGTAGGCCCGGGCCTCCGGCGGGAGATCGGCCAGCTTGCGGGCGCCCGAGGTGGTGCGGCGCCAGCCCGGCAGCACTTCGTACCGGGGCTCGACCCGCTCGAGGGCGGCGGCCTCGGCGGGCATCTCCTCGCAGAGTTCGCCGCCCAGCGAATAGTCGGTGCACACCGGGATCTCGGCGAAGCTGTCGAGCACGTCGAGCTTGGTGACGGCGAGCCCGGTGAGGCCGTTGACCCGCACGGCGTAGCGCACCACCGTGGCATCGAACCACCCGCACCGCCGGGGCCGGCCCGTGACTGCTCCGTATTCATCGCCCAGCCGCCGCAGCTCTTCCTCAATGGCGGGCTCCGCCTGGGACGGCAGGGGCCCGCCCCCAACCCGCGTGGTGTAGGCTTTCACCACGCCGAGGACGCCGTCAATCACCGTGGGACCGATCCCGGTGCCGGTCGCCGCCCCCCCGGCCGTGGTGCTGGACGAGGTCACATAGGGATAGGTGCCGTGGTCCACGTCCAGCAGCGCGCCCTGGGCGCCTTCCAGCAACACGTTCTTCCCCTCCAGCACCGCCCGGTACACCAGGTGCCCCGTGTCCGCGATCAGCGGGAGCAGCCGCGGGGCCAGGCGGTTCAGCAGCTCGCGGTGCTCCTCCTCGGAGGCTCGGGCCGGGCTGCCCATGAGCGCGAGGAGCTGGTTGGCGCGCGCGACCCGTTCTCCGATCAACTCCTGCACCTGGTCCAGGTGGCGGAGGTCGCCCGCCCGGATGCCGCGGCGGCCGATCTTGTCCTCGTACGCCGGGCCGATGCCCCGGCCCGTGGTCCCGAGCTTCTGGCTCCGCTCGTGCGCGGCGTCGAGTAGCTTGTGATAGGGCAGGACCAGATGGGCCCGATCGGAGACCAGGATCCGGCCTTCGGTTCTCACTCCGCGGGCGCCGAGCTGGTCCAGCTCCGTGAAAAACGTCTCGGGATCGAGCACCACCCCGTTGCCTACCACGCAGGTGCAGCGCTGGTGCAGGATGCCGGACGGGATCTGCTGCAGGATGAACTGCTCCTCCCCGATGCAGACCGTGTGGCCGGCGTTCGCGCCGCCCTGGTAGCGGACCACGATATCGGCCCGCTCGGACAGCACGTCCACCAGCTTCCCCTTGCCCTCGTCGCCCCATTGGGCGCCGACCACGACCACGCAGTGGGTCTTGCGATCGAACATCCCGGCTCCGCTCCGGCGGCAACAAAAAGAGCCCCGATCCTAGGGGCTCTTGGAGTATCCTCGGGGGAAAAGTAGAGCCGTCCGGGGCTTTGTCAATCGCGCGGGGGTAGGCTGGCAAGCGCCGCTCCCACCATGAGCGCAAAGTGGGGATCGAGCGCGTGGGCGGTGTCGTGCGGGGTGTGGATGAGCCGGAGGACGGCCCAGTCGAGCCGCGCCAGGGTGAGCGCGGGGGCCCCGCGGCGCGCCAGGGGGAGGCTGTCCACCAGGATCCCGGGAGGCAGTCGCCTCACCCGGAGCGGGACGCCCAGGGGTTCGAGGGCGACCCGGAGGCGCGCGGCGAGCTCGTGGCCCCGCCGGTCGTGGGTGACCAGGTAGAGGCTGCCCCGGTCCGCCAGGGTATCGAGGTTGATCGCCTCGCACCCGGCGAGCGGGCCGGACCGCCGGGCAAAGATCCGGCTCCCCACCAGGCCGAACTCCTCTGCCCCGGTCACCAGGAAGCCTGTCCTGGGATCCGAGGTCAGCCGGGCAGCCTCCAGCAGCGCGAGCAGTCCGGTGCCATTGTCCCGGGCTCCCGGAGAGGTGCCGCGGAGTCGTCCCCGGCCGGCGAGCCAGCCGGCCGCCACCGTCGCGATCAGGGCGGCTGCCGCCTGCGGCCACGGGGTCGGGGCCGGAGCGAAACCCCGGAGCAGGCACAGGACCCCCAGCCCTCCCACGGCCGCAAAGAGCAGCCAGATCGCGACCAGCCGCCCGGCCATGGAATGACCCTGGGCTTTGGTGTCGAGGTGAGCCACGATCCAGAGCCGGACCTGATCCCGCTCCCCCCTGGTGGCGATCAGGTTGGCGTCCTCCCGCTGGTCGGCCCCGAGTGGGGCCGCGCCGGCCCCGAGCCAGGTGGCCATCGCGGCGAGCCCGGCGAAGAGCACCACGAAGAGCACGGCGGCGCCAGCGGCCGGGACCCCCGGGAGGACGAGCAGGGGGAAGACGAGCAGCGCGATGCCGCCTGCCCCGGCCCCGAAAAGGGGCAGCGCGTTCAGGGCGGCGGGCGCGAAGGCGAAGCGTTGCTCCTCGAGGCGATAGCCCTGCGCCGCGAGAAACTGCCGGACCGCCGCGCGGGCCCGTTCGGCGCCGGGAGTGCCCGCCTCGCGGGAGTCGTGCGCGATCCGGTCGAAGAGCTCGCGCGGTGTCAGGTGGACGGCAGGCCGGCGGCGGCGCCCACGCCGAAGGCGGCAGCGGTATCGGCGGAGATCAACTCCTGCTCGAGGAGCAGAGCCACATGCTGCTCGAAGGTGCGCATCCCGGCCTCGCCCCCGCGGGCGATCTCCGCTCTGAGGACATCGGGACGGTCCGGCTCCCGCAGGACGGCTCGCATGGCGGGGGTGCCGAGCAGGATCTCCACCGCCGCGATCCGGCCCTGGCCGTCCCGGCGCGGCAGCAGCCGCTGGGCCACCACCCCCTTGAGCACCTCGGCGAGCCGGATCCGCCCGAGGTCACGCTCCGGCGCTGGAAACATGGCGTGCAGCCGGGCCACCGTGGCGGCGGCGTCGGTGGTGGGGAGCGTCGTGATCACGAGCCGGCCCATCTCGGCCGCCTTGATACCGGCGTCGAGGGTTTCGGTGTCGGTGAGTTCCCCGGCCACGATCACATCGGGATCCTGCCGCAGCGCGGCCTGGAGACCGACCGAGTAGCTCTCCGTATCCACCCCCACTTCCCGCTGGGTGACGGAACACTTCACGTCCCGGTGCAGGAACTCGATCGGATTCTCGATCGTCACGATGTGACGGTGCAGACTCTGGTTGATGTGATTGAGCATCGCCGCCACGGTCGAGCTCTTGCCGCTCCCGGTGACCCCCGCGACCACCACCAGACCCTGTTCGGCCTCCGCGAGCGTCCGCACGACGGGCGGGAGCCCCAGGTCCTCGAGGGTGGGGACCGTGAACGGGATCACCCGCATCACGATCATGAACGAGGAGCGCTGGCGTAGCACGTTGACCCGGAACCGGCCCACGCCCGGCATGCCCCAGCTGCAGTCGAAGTCCTTGATCTGGTCGAGCCGGGTGCGGTCCTCCGGGTTGGGGAGGAGCTTGGCCGCGATGGCGCGGGTCTGCTCCGGTGTCAGGCGCTGCTTGGTCAGCGGAACCAGCTTGCCGTCAATCCGGGCCCGAAACACGTCGCCGGCCTTGATATGGAGGTCGGAAGCCCCCCGCTCGACGGCAGCTTTGATGATCTTCTCCATGGCAGCCCTTCGTCGGTTCCCGCTACTCGGCGGGGCGTGGCGCCCGCGGCGGGCTGGCGGCCCTGATCCCCGGCCCGGCGGCCTCCCGGTCCCCCCGTGCTCCCGGGCCTCCTGGCTCCGGCGCGCCCCTCGCCCGCTCCGCCGGAAGGAAACCCATCCGCTCGCGCACCGCTCGCATCGTCTCCCGGGCAATCCGCCGGGCCCGCTCGGCCCCGTCGCCCAGGATGGCACGCACCCGTTCCGGATGCGCCCCGAGCTCCGCCGCACGCTCCTGGATGGGGGCGAGGGCCGCGCTCAGATGATCCGCCAGCACCCGCTTGCAATCCAGGCAACCCCACAGCGCGCCACGGCAGTTCCGCGCCACCGTCTCGACCATCGCGGGGGGGGTGAAGTACCGGTGCAGCGTGTAGATGTTGCAGACCTCGGGGTGTCCCGGATCCTGCCGCCGCACCCGGGCCGGATCGGTCTTGGCCGGCCGCAGCTTGGCCCAGACCTGGTCCGGAGGCTCCAGGATGCCGATGGTGTTGCCGAGGCTCTTGGACATCTTCGCCTCGCCGTCGAGACCCAGGATCCGCCGGGCTTCCGTGAGGAGCGGCTGGGGCTCCGGGAAGAAGGTCTCGCCTCCGCCGAACTCGCTGTTCCACTTGCGCGCGATCTCGCGCGCCAGCTCCAGATGCTGGACCTGGTCCTCGCCCACGGGCACGAGCTCGGCCTTGTAGAGCAAGATGTCGGCCGCCATCAGCACCGGGTAGTTGAGCAATCCCGCCGGCACACTCTCGAAGCGCTGGGCCTTATCTTTGAACTGGGTCATCCGTTCCAGCTCGCCGAGCGGGGTTACCGTGTTGAGGAGCCACATGAGCTCGGCGTGCTCCGGAACGTGCGACTGGACGAAGAGCGTCACCCGCTCCGGATCCACCCCGGCGGCGAGGAGCCCCACGGCCATGTCCCAGGTCCGCTGCGCCAGGGTCTCCACCTCGTACTTCTGGGTGACGGCGTGAAGGTCCACCACGCAATAGAGGCAGTCATAGGAATCCTGGAGCCGGACCCAGTTCTGCACCGCGCCGAGCCAGTTGCCGAGGTGCAACTCACCGGAGGGCTGAATCCCCGAGAAAATTCGTGGCATCGGGGCAAGCTACCGAACCGGATCGGACCACGCAAGATGCCATCCTCCAAGGACTTACTGAGCCTGGCCACCCGGGCCGCCGGCCGCTCGGCCGAGTACCTCCGGGCGGTCCGCCAGCCCCGGGATCCGGCCGCCTGGACCGCCAAGGGCCAGCGCGACTGGGTGACTGCGGTGGACCGGACCAGCGAGGAGATCATCGCCGAGACCTTGCTCGAGGGCGAGCCCGAGTCGCGGGTGATGGGCGAGGAGCTCACACCGGACACCGACACGCGCGGACTGGTCTGGATCGTGGATCCGCTGGACGGCACCACCAACTTCTTGCACGGCTTTCCCGCCTACGCTGTCTCGATCGCGGCGGCGCTGGATGGCCGGCTCGAGCTGGGGGTGGTGCTCCACGTGCCGCTCAATCGGCTGAGCCACGCCATCCGGGACGGCGGAGCGTGGGAGAACGGGGAGCGGTTGCGGGTCTCCTCCATCGCGTCCCCGGAGCACGCGCTCATCGGCACCGGCTTTCCTTTCCGCGACGTGCACCGGCTGGGCGCCTACCTGAGGCAGCTCGAGCGGGTGATCCAGGGAGCCACCGGGGTGAGGCGGCCTGGCTCA
>JBBIMQ010000009.1:0-18572 GCA_037444345.1 Gemmatimonadota bacterium
GCGCGAGTTCGGCCTGGAGCGCGCCGAAGGGAACTCCGGCCGGGACCGTGGCGACGAGGTCGGCGGGATGGACCACCAGGGGCCGCTGGAGCGCGCGGGTGCTCAGGGCCAGGTCCGCGGGCGCGTCAGGCGCGAGCCACGAGCCTCGCCCCTCGATTCGCAAGCGCCATCCCTCGCGCCGGGCCGTTTCGCACACCAGCGCCAGGGCGTCGTCGCTCGGGGGAACGGCGCGCGGAAACCCCCGCGGGTCGCGTTCCACCGCCTCGGCGCCCAGCAGGGTTCGGAGGTAGGCGACCAGGGCCTCGCTCATGCCACCCCACCAGCCCGCCACTCGCGGCAGAGGTGCAGCGGAAAGACCTTGCCGGGATTGGCGCGTTCCTCGGGGTCGAACGCCCGCCGGACCGCGGCCATGAGCTCCAGCGCGGGCGCGGAGAAGGCGAGCGGCATGTACTCCCGCTTGTCCGCACCCACCCCGTGCTCCCCCGTGATGCTCCCTCCCGTCGCCAGGCAGGCCTCCATGATCTCGCGATTCGCCTCCTGCACCCGGGCCGCGAGCCCCGGGTCCCGCCGGTCGAAGCTGATGCAGGGATGCAGGTTGCCATCGCCCGCGTGGAAGACGTTGCTGATGGCCAGCCCCAGCCGGTCGCGGATCGCCGCGATCCGGTCCAATATGTCAGGCAGCGCCGAGCGGGGGACCACCGCGTCCTGGACGGCGAGATCGGGCGCGATCCGGCCCAGGGCACCGAACGCCTTCTTGCGGCCCTGCCACAGCCGGGCCCGCTCGGGGGCGGACTCCGCTGAGCGCAGCTCGCGCGCCCCGTGGCGGCGGAGCAGCGGTTCCACCACCGCCCACTCCGCCGCCACCGCCTCGGGAGAGCCATCCAGTTCGACCAGCAGGACGGCCGCGGCATCGGTGCGGGCTCCGGTGGCGAAGACGGACGCCTCCACGGCACGGAGACAGGATTGATCCATCATTTCGAGGGCCGCGGGCACCACCCCCGCCGCGATGATGGCCGAGACCGCCTCGCTGGCGGCGCGGAGGGCGAGGAAATCGGCGAAGATGGTCCGGACGGCGCGCGGCACCGGTTCGAGCCGGACCGTGATCTCCACGGCGACCCCGAACATCCCCTCGCTCCCCACGAACAGGCCGACCAGGTCCGGGCCCCACGCCTCCCCCTGTGGCGACCCGAGCCGGACCGTCTCCCCATCTGGCAGCACCACCTTGAGGGCCGCGACGTGGTTGGTGGTGACACCGTACTTGAGGCAATGGGGACCACCCGCGTTCTCGGCCACGTTGCCACCGATCGTGCACGCGGTCTGGCTGGAGGGGTCGGGTGCGTAGTACAGGCCGTACGGGGCCGCCGCCTCGGAGAGCCGGGCGTTCACCACCCCGGGCTGGACCACCGCTCGCCGCCGCGCCGGCTCGAGTGCCAGAATACGGTTCATCCGCGTGAGCGTGAGGAGCACGGTCTCGGGATCTGCCAGCGCGCCGCCGGAGAGCCCCGTGCCCGCCCCGCGGGCCACGAAGGGGACGCCCACCAGGTGCAGCAAGCGGAGCACCCGCGCCACCTCGTCCGCGCTGCCCGGCAGAACGACGAGCCCGGGCGTGGACTCGTGGGTGGGCAGCCCGTCGGCCCGATACGTGGCCAGCTCGGCCGGCCGGGTGCGCACCCACCGCGGCCCCACAATCCGCCCGAGCTCGGCCGCCAGCGCCGGGGTCACTCGCCGCTCACGATGTCGGGGCTCGAACCTCCCGCTCCGTTTCCTCGGGCCCGGACATGCACCTGGGCTCGCTCGGTGACGTTTCGGAGCAGGGCGGGCACCAGCTGAATCAGGGCCCGAGTCCGCTCCCGCGTCGAGCGGAGGGCCAGGAGCCGCTCCTTGACCTCGAGCGGGGCCTCGAGCAGGGCGGATACCTGGAAGGTGAACGCGGCGGGATCCTCATCCCAGGCAGGGCGGTCGCTCGCCGTGTCGGTGAGCAAGGCCATGGCCTCACGGTAGCGATCCGCCAGCCGCACGAGCTCGGCTCGCTCGCCCGGCTCGGGGTCGGTGCCCGGCAAGTCCTCGAATCGCTCCACGGACGCGATCAGATACGGGGTGTTGGAATCGAGCAGCGCCAGGACCGTGAAGCGCTGCTCGCCCAGCACCACGATGTTGAACCGGCCGTCGGGGAGCGCATGGGTGGCCCGGATGTGGGCGATACACCCCACTGCGCCAGGCCCCGGGCGCGGGGCCGGCGTGATGCCGAATCGCTGGTCGCCCTGGAGACAGTCGGCGAGGAGCTGGCGATAGCGCGGCTCGAAGACGTGCAGGGGAAGCGGCGTGCCAGGGAACAGAACGACCTTGAGAGGAAAGACGCGCACCCGCGCGGCCCCGGCGGAAAGTGCCGCCGGCCGGGCGGTAGGGCGGTAGGACGGTAGGACGGTAGGACGGTAGGACGGTAGGACGGTAAGACGGTAGGACGGTAAGACGGTAGGACGGTAGGACGGTAGGACGGTAGGACGGTAAGACGGGGGATTCCTCGCGGCCCGTCCCCCGGCCAATCCTGCTGCCTTCCGGTCCTGCCGTTGGCCGGGCTAGGCGGCCACCCAGAAGCCCTTGAGGCCCTTGACGTCGGGCGATTCGCGGAGCTTCTCGAACGCCCGCTCCCGGATCTGGCGGATGCGCTCCCGGGTGACCCCGAGCAGCTCGCCGATCTTCTCGAGGGTGAGCGCTTCGCTCCCTTCCTCGAGCCCGTAGTAGAGGTAGAGGATCTTGCGCTCGCGCGGGGTGAGGTATTTCTCGAAGATCCGGTCAATGAACTCCCGCATCAGCCGGGCATCGGTGCGCTCCTCGATGTCCCCGCCCTCGGTGCCCGCGAAGCGTTCCCCCAGCGTCCCGGCGGCCTTGTCGCCGCGCTCGACCGGGGCGTCGAGCGAGAGCTCGGCCGCGGTCATGCGGCGGGCGGCGCGAATGTTCTCGGGGGTGTCGTTGAGGGTGATGGCGATTTCTTCGTCGGTGGGTTCGCGCCCCAGCTCCTGCTGGAGGAACATCTCGGCGCGGGACATCCGGATGAGCTGGGAGTTCTGGTTGAGCGGGATCCGCACGCTCCGGGTCTGTTCCGCGAGGGCCTTGAGCACCGCTTGCCGCACCCACCAGACGGCGTAGGAGATGAACTTGACGCCGTGATCGGGGTCGAACTTGCGGACCGCCTTGAGCAACCCCTCGTTCCCGATCGCCACTAGCTCCGCCAGATCCAGGCCGTGGCCCTGGTATTTCTTGACGTAGGAAATGACGAAGCGGAGGTTCGCCGTCACCAGACGTTCCGCCGCTCGCTCATCACCCTTCTGGGCCAGCCGTGCCAGCCGCTTTTCTTCGGCCGGGTCGGTGATCATGGGGAGCTTCTGGATGTCCTGGAGGTACTGGTCGAACGCGCCGGTGGGAGTGGGACGGAAGAAGGCCTTCCCTCTGGGTTCGAGCGAAGCCATACCGACTCCGAGCGGAAGTGGGCTGCCGGTCTGTCTGACAAGTGGCGGCCGGGGCTCTGGCCGCTGGAAGGGTGTGCGAATATAGGACGTGCCTAGCAGGCGGTCAAGCCGATTTCGATTTCCACATCACAAATCATTCACCTGGAGCAGGTTGCCACTTTTGTCCACTTATCCCCACCCCCGGCCACCGCCCTGCTTCGCGACACCAGTGCATAACTCCTTGTCACACAAGATGTTGTGTCGTGTGGACAAGCGGATCCGATGCCGCCACTGTGGAGGGAAATGGGGATCAACCCAGGCTGTCCAGCGCTCTGGCAAGGAGATCCTCGGTGACCGGCACGGTCCAGCGCCCCCCGGCCGCATAGGCCACGCCCAGCCCCGCCGGCAGGGCCAGCCGCACCTCGCCTGCCCGGTTCTTCTTGTCGTGCCGCATGGCCGCGAGTGCCTGGGCCACCCCGATCCCTGACCACCGGATCGGCAGACCCAGGGCCTGGAGCAGCGCGGCCACGCGTGCCGCGAGACCCGCGGGAGCGAGCCCCAGGCGTTCGGCGATCCGCGTCTCCGCGACCAGTCCCAGGCTTACGGCCTCGCCGTGCGGCAGGGTGTAGCCCGAGGTCTGCTCCAGCGCATGGGCGATGGTGTGGCCCGCGTTGAGGATGGCGCGGCGTCCCGCCTCGCGCTCGTCCTCCGCCACCACCTGCGCCTTGATCGCGACACTCCGCCATACCAGCGCCGTCAGCGCGTCGAGGTCCCGCGCCAGTAGCCGGGCCGTGCTGGCTTCGAGCCAGGTGAAGTATTCGGCGTCGGCCATGAGCCCGTGCTTCACCGTCTCGGCCAGGCCACCGCGGTAGATCGGGTCCGGAAGGGTGGTCAGGGTGAACGGATCCGCCGCCACCAGGGCCGGCGGGTGGAAGGCGCCGATCAGGTTTTTCCCGAGCGGTGTATCCACGCCCACCTTGCCGCCCACCGCGGCATCCACCATGGCGAGGAGCGTGGTCGGAACCTGGGCGTAGGGAATGCCGCGCAGGTAGGTTGCCGCGACGAAGCCCGCGACGTCGCCCACGACGCCGCCACCCAGGGCGACCACGGCGGCCTCGCGGTCCAGCTCCAGGGCGAGCATCTCGTCCGAGAGCCGGCTCCAGGTCTCCCGGGTCTTCGACGCCTCGCCGGGCGGGAACTGGAGCCGTGCTTCGAGGCAGGGTTCCGCAGCCCGCCCCCCTCTGACCCACTCGGCGAAGTGCCTGGCCACGGTGGCGTCGCTGATCAGGACCAGGCGCCGCCGGGGAAGCGCCTGGGCCAGGAGGTCCGGAAGCCGGCGCAAGAGGCCGGTCTCGACGTGGACCCGGTAGCTGCCTGTTGCGTGCCGGACCGCGATGGGTTCCAGGGATTCACCAGGTGACATCGGCCTGTCCGGCGCGATGATTGGCCAGCCGGGCCAGCGTGAAGAGCAGGTCCGACAGCCGGTTCAGATAGCGGAGAAAAAGAGGCGGCACCTCGGCCTCGCGGGCGAGGCGCACCACGCTGCGTTCCGCACGCCGGCACACGGTGCGGGCATGGTGCAGGGCGGCGGCCTTGGGACTCCCGGCCGGCAGCACGAAGGCGCGTAGCGGCGGGAGTTCGCGGTCGGCGGCGTCCATCGTCTCTTCGAACTGCGCGATCCGGCTCTCGGCGAGCTCCGCCTTCTCCAGGGCCTTGCGGACTCGCTGGGGATCGAGCGTTGCCAGGTGGCCGCCGATGGCGAAGAGGTCGCGCTGGACCTGGGCCAGCAGGCCATCGAACAGCTCGGCCGGCGCCGCCGCGCGCGCCACCCCGAGCACGGCGTTGAGCTCGTCCACGTCGCCGTAGGCCGCCACCCGGACGTGGTCCTTCGGCACTCGCCCCCCGCCGAAGAGACCGGTCTCGCCGCCGTCGCCGGTGCGGGTGTAGATCTACATGGACCCCAAATCATTAAAAAAACCCGGTCGCTACCGGCCGACGGCATAGAGCAGCACTGCATCGATCTCCTCCTCCCACAGGGTGCCGATCACCCTCATCCCGAGCTTTTCCGCCACCCGGCGGGCCGCGGCGTTGTCAGGCGGGATGCTGGCGCATACTCGGGCGACCCCCGGCTGGGTCAGGGCCCAGCGGACCAGTGCCCCGGCCGCCTCGGTGGCGAAGCCGCGTCCTTCCGCGCCGGGATAGGTCGCGTAGCCGATCATCACGGCGCCGTTGGCGTCCGGCGGCCCGCCGAACCCCGAGGCCCCGGTCGCCCGGCGGGTCGTCCGGTCCAGCGCGAGCCAGGTCCACCACCCCAGCGTCTCGGGCTCGGCGAGCAGGCGGCGGCGCACTTCGGGTAGCAGCTCCTCCATCAGCGGTGGCGGCCCGGGCGCCACCGGGAACTCGCCCCCGGTCAGTCTGCCGAGCCGGGCGCGGTCGCCCGCGAGCAGAGCCTCGATGGCCTCCGGTGTGAGCGCCACGAGGCTCAGACGCGGTGTTTCCAGGTGCAGGGTGGCCCTCAATCGCCCCTCGGCCGCCAGAAAAACATCAGGGTGCCGCTCGTGGGCTCGAGCCGCTCCGCCCGGATCGCAAGAATCCCGCTCTTCGGGAAGTCAATGGCCAGCCCCGACGGCCTTCCGGTCAGGAGGAGCGCGCCTAACTCTCCGAGCCAGGGCTCGTGTCCCACCAGCGCCACCACGCTGTCGGGATCCCGCGCTCCCACAGCCTCCCCCAGGCGAGGGAGATCGGGCGGCCCGGCGAGTGCCTCGCACGCCACCGGCGTGGGGCAGCCCACCACGTCGCTCACGATCTCGGCCGTCTCCCAGGCCCTGGCCCAGGGACTGGCCAGGAGAAGGTCGGGCACGATGCCCCGCCGGCGCAACCGGCGGCTCATCCGGCGCTGCCGCCGCCGTCCCCGTTCCACCAGCGGGCGCCTTGCATCGTCCGGCCAGCGGGCGGGGTCCCGCGGTTCCGCTTCGGCATGCCGCATGAGGAGGAGAAGCATGGGGAAGGTCCAGGTGGACCGCCTTCCAAAAGTAAACCGGAGCCCGGCTAGCGTCGCTTCGCGCCCTCGACCACCCGGCTCATTCTCACGACCAGGCTGTCAATCTGGGCGATCATCTGCGGTCCGGTGAGCCCGTGGTGATTGGCCTGAATCGAGAAGACGTAGGTCCGGTCCGGCGGCAGGGTGAAGTAGCCTGAAAGGGTGTTCACTCGCGCGATGCTTCCCGTCTTGGCCGCGACCCGGCCTTCCAGCGGCGTGCCCGCGAAGCGAGTGCGCAGCGATCCGGTGTCGCCGGCCCGGGGCAGCCCGGCCAGGAAGGTCTCCCGCCGAGGGTGGGTCCGCATGTAGCGGAGCAGCCGGGTGAACGCGGCCGGCGCCACCAGATTCGCCGCCGAGAGTCCGGACCCGTCGGCGAGGGCGAAGAGCGTCGAGTCCAGGCCCACCGAGTCCACCAGAAACCGGCGCTCCACCGCGAGCCCCTCGCGCCACGAGCCGCCGCCGCCGAACGCGCGCCCCAGCGTCTTGAGCAGCATCTCCGCGAACCAGTTCTGGCTGGTGTTGAGAATCGGAAACACCCAGTCCCTGAGGGGCCGCGACTCCACCTCCGCGAGCGGCGCGGTGCGCACCCCGGCGTATTTCATCGAGTCGGTCGTGCTCCGGGTCGCGCCGAGCACGGCGATCCCCTCTTCGGCGAGCATGCGGCGGAAGGCGCGCGCGGTAAAGAGCGCCGGGTCAGGCATCGCGAAGTAGTCGGTTCCCCCCCGGTGGTCCAGCGCCACCGTCCCCTCGGCCCAGAGCCGGAGGGTCCCGGGCTCCCGGTAGATTCGGTCGCCGATGTCGCTCCTCCCCCCGATGGCCACCGTCCGGGTGCGGTTCTCGAGGGTGAGATCGCCCAGGTCCGGCTCCAGGGTGAGCACCGCCGGGGCGTCCAGGGCGGAGCCGGGCCGCCAGGTGATGTCCACGCTGTTGTCGTTGAACCCGAGGCCGGAGACCGGGGCTGCATACCACCAGTTGAGGTCGTACCCGTTCCAGTCGGGATGGACCAGTTCGCTGTCGAACCAGCTCCCGTCGCCCACCAGATCCCCGGCCACGACTCGCACGCCCCGCTCGCGCACGCGGGCGGCGAGCAGCCGGAGGCGGGCGAAGGGATCGCGGTCGCAGGCTTCCTCGCGCGTGGTGTCGGTGGCATAGCAGCGGCGCCCCATGGTAGGGTCGCCCCGGCCGTAGAGCACCAGGTCGCCCTGGACCACTCCCTCCACCAGGGGCCCTGCCGCGTACACGCTGGTCTTCACGGTCCAGTCGGGCGGGAAGAGCGCCGAGGCGACCGCGCTCACCACGAGCTTGGTGTTGCTGGCCGGAATGAAGAGCCGCTCGGCGTTTCTTCCGTAGAGCAGCCGGCCCTTCTCGTCCTCCAGGGCCACGCCCCAGACCACCCGATTGAAGGGGGGGGCGTCGAGCAGGGAGTCGAGTTGGCGGGTGGCGCGCCTGGCGAGCTGGGCCGAAAGCTGGAGGGGATGACAGGCAAGGGTGGCGAGTCCCCACAGGATCGCCCGGCCGGCCAGGCCCGCGGCGGGCCTGCCGAGCCTGGTCGGTCCGGCCTGTGCGGCCCTGGCCTGCGGTGTCGGCCTGCCTGATGCCGTTGCTCGGTCGCCTCCAGGCAGGGGAGCCGCCTGCTGCCGACCTGCGCGGGACGGCCGCGACTCGTGGCGGTCGGCCTGCGGCCCGCCTCGAGCGATTCCCGGCCCGCTCGCGCCCTCCGTCCCCCGCTCCACCGGTCTCCTTCCCGCGCCGCGCGGGCCCGGGATTCCGCCGCTAGTCATACACCACTCTCGGATCGGCCTTTGCATAGAGCAGATCGGTGATCAGGTTCACCAGCACGAAGACCAGGCTCAGGAACAGGACGCTCCCTTGCACGGCCGGCAGGTCGCGCTTGCCGATCGCGTCCAGCACGTAGCGCCCGACGCCCGGCCAGCCGAAGATGGTCTCGGTCAGGATCGAACCGGTAAGGTAACTGCCGAAGTCGAGGCCCAGCACGGTAAGTACCGGGAGCAGCGCGTTCCGGAGTCCGCGGGACAGCACCACCGCCCGTTCGGGGAGGCCCTGGGCCCTGGCGGTTCGGATGAAATCGGATTGCAGCACCTCCTGCATGGCGGTGCGTGAGACGCGGGCGAGGAATGCCACCGAGCGCATCCCCAGGGTGAGGGCCGGGAGAACCAGCGCGGCCCAGCCGCTCGAGCCGGAAGGCGGGAACCAGCGGAGGGTGACCGCGAAGACCAGGATCAGGATCAACCCGACCCAGTACACGGGAAACGAGATCCCGAGGTAGGCGGCGAGCGTCGCCAGCCGGTCGGGGAGCGAGCCCGGCCGCCAGGCGCCGTAGACCCCGATGGCGATGCCGGTGAGGCTGGCGAACAGCATTGCGGCTGCGGCGAGGCGCAGGGTGGCCGGGAAGCGTTCCAGGAGGTCGCCCAGGATGGGCCGCCGGGTGACGTAGGAGCGGCCCAGGTCGCCGCGCGCGGCCGCGGACAGGTAGTGGTGGAATTGCCTCGAGAGCGGGTCGTCCAGGCGGAGCTCGGCGCGGAGCCGGGCGATCGTGGCCGAGTCCGCGCGCTCGCCCACCATCGCCTGGACCGGGTCGCCCGGTGCCACGTAGAGGAGCAGGAACGCCACGGCCAGGACGCCGAACAGGGTGGGTGCCAGCAGCGCGAGGCGGACGCCGAGGAACCGGATCATCGCGTGCGCTGCACCGTGTTCCAGCGCTGGCCGTTGAAGATCGCCGGGATACGCCAGCCCTTCACGTCGGGCTGCACGGCCCAGAGATCCTCCGGAAACCAGCAGAAGATCCAGGGCGCAAGCTCGAAGACCCGCCGGTCAATCTCGCGGTCGAGCGCTTCCTTCTCCCGGGGGTCCATGGTGCGCCGGGCCCGCTCGATGAGTCGGTCGAGCGCCGAGTCGGCCAGAAACGCCAGGTTGCCCCCGGGCCCGCGGTTGCGGGAGTGGAAGAGCGGGAAGTTGAAGTTCTCCGGGTCGGGGTAGTCGCCGTACCAGTCGGTGATGAAGAGGTCGGTCTCGCCTTTGCGGGCCGCCGCGCGGGCGCTGGCCGCGTCGCGCTCGACGATCTCGACCCGAACCCCCACCGCCGCCAGATCCTGCTGGACCGCCTGGGCGACCCGGGCGTACTCCGGCCGCTGGGAGCGCCAGAGTCGAAGCGTGAAGCCGCGGGGAAATCCCGCTTCGGCAAGCAGGGCGAGGGCCCGCGCGGGATCGTAGGCGTACCGGGTCCGGGAGGAATCGAAGCCCGGGAGCGAGGGCGGCAGTGCCCCCGCCGAGAGCGTCCCGCGCCCCCCCATGAGGCGGGCCAGGATCGTGGGGATGTCCACCGCGTGGTTGAGGGCGCGCCGGACCCGCACATCCCGGAGCGGTCCCCGGGTGGTATTGATGGCGATGTAGAAGACCCGAAGGGCCGGCCGCCGCTGGAGCTCGGCCGGACGGCGCCGCTCCCAGAGCCGGGTTTCGCCGAAGGGGATCTCCACCACCGAGAGCCGGCCCGACTCGTACTCCGCCGCCTGGGTCAGCGCCTCGGGAAGGATCCGAATCCGGAGCGTGTCGGCCAGCGGGACCGGGCCCCAGTAGTCCGGGTTACGGGCCAGCACCAGGGCGTGATCGTGGAGCCAGGAGACGAAGCGCCAGGGTCCGCTCCCCACCGGATGGTCGCCGAACCGGGCATCCGCGCCGGCCGGCACGATGGCCGCCACCGGCATGGCCAGGAGCTTGGGGAAGACGTTGAGCGGCTGTTCCAGCGTGATGACCACGGTGGAGTCGTCGGGAACTGCGATGGCCGGCACAGCGGACGTGTCGCCGGCCGCATAGCTTCGGGCGTGGAGGATCGGGTCCAGCGGCCAGGCGCGGCCGCTCTGCGTCCCCGGCGCGAGGGCCCGGAGGTAGCTGGCCCGGACGTCGCGGGCGGTCACCGGGCGGCCGTCGTGGAAGCGGGCGTCGGTCCGCAGATGAAAGGTGTAGACCCGCCCGCTCGGGTCCGTCTCCCAGCGCGTGGCGAGCCCGGGACCGAGCCGGCCTTCCACGTCGAACTGGGTCAGGTTGTCGTACAGCATGGCGACGACCTCGCCGGTCGGCACATCGGTGGAGAGGGCGGGGTCCAGCGAGCGGGGCTCGGAGTAGTAGTAGTAGGTGAGGGTGTCGGGCCCCGGTGCGCTGGTGCAGGCCGCCCCGCACCAGAGGGCGGCCAGAAGCAGGAGCGGGCGGGGCGGCATGTCGGCTGGGTGCTCGATCGGCGGCGTGCGGAGGGGGTGGCTGGGACGATTGACTCCTCCGGCTAACTGGGCCAAACTAGGACACTTGCGGCACTCCGTCAAATCCGCCTGGGCGTCCCGTCCCGGCCTCGACCTGTCTTGTTTCGTGACGCAGCGCCTGACCATCCCCGTCCTTGCCTTGTGCCTGGCTCTGCCCCTGGCAGCCCAGGACACCGCGCAGATCGTGCGGAGTGTGCGGTTCGAGGGCAACCGGGCGATTGACGACTACACCCTGAGCATCGCGATCGCGACGACCCAGTCGAGCTGGTTCGCCCGCAGCGGACTGGTGAGCTGGCTCGGCTTGGGGGAGAAGCGCACCTTCGATCCGCGCGAGTTCCGGCGCGACGTCTGGCGGCTCACTCTGCTCTACCGGCAAAGCGGCTTTCTCGAGGTGCGGGTGGACACGCTGGTGGAACGGCGGGGCCGGGATGTGAGCGTGACCTTTGCCATCGAGGAAGGCCCGCCCGTTGTGGTGACCGCCCTCACGGTGACCGGGGTGGACACCCTGCGCGAGGCGCAGAGCGTGATCCAGGATCTGCCGCTCAAGGTCGGCGACCCGTTCAACCGCTTCCGGTTCCAGGCCAGCGCCGACACCATCGTCCAGCGGCTGCATAACCGGGGGTATGCCGCGGCGGCGGTCTTCCGCAACTTCGCGGTGGATCGCGAGCGCCGAACCGCCACCGCCGCGCTCGACGTCGTCCCGGGGCGGCGGCTCAGGGTGGGGCCGATCCGGGTGGAGGGAGCGGAGCGGGTGGACAGCAGCTTTGTGCGACAGCTCCTGTCTACCCGGCCCGGCGATTTCTACCAGGAGAACGACCTCTATCAGAGCCAGCGCAAGCTGTACCAGACCGAGCTCTTCCGGTTCGCCACGGTGACCATTGACTCGGCGGCCTTCGACCCCGATACCTCGACTCGGGTTCCCCTGGTGGTCGTGGTGAGCGAGGGCCGCCGCCACCGGATCCGGAGCGGGGTGGGTTTCGCGACCAACGACTGTTTCCGGGGCGGGGCCGGCTGGACCGACCGCAATCTGCTGGGCAGCGGCCGCCTGTTCGATCTTTCGGGCCGGGTCTCGAAGCTGGGCGTGGGGGCGCCGTTCGATTGGGGGTTGGGCCGGTCCCTCTGCTCCAGTCTCCAGGACGACACGATCGGGTCCAGCCTGGTCAACTACAGCGTGGCCGCCTCGGTGCGCCAGCCCCGCTTCTTCACCCCCGCGATCACCAACACCGTGAGCCTCTTCGCCGAGCGGCGGTCGGAGTTCGCGGTGTACCGCCGGGAGGAGGTGGGCGGATCGTTCGGACTGCTCCGCGAAACGGAGCGCCGGGTGCCGGTGACGCTGGCCTACCGGCTGAGCTACGGCGAGACCCAGGCCAGTGCTGCCACCTTCTGCGCCTTCTTCAATGCCTGCACCCCGGAGGACGCGGGCCGGCTGCGAGAACGCCGCCTGCTGGGGATCGTGTCGCTCGGGGCGGTCTGGCTCCGCTCCAACAACCCGCTCGATCCCAGCCGCGGGCATTTCTATTCGTTCGATCTGAGCCACAGCTCTCGCCTGACAGGCTCCGCCCGGTTCCAGACCTTCACCCGCCTGACGGGTGACGCCGCCTGGTACCGGACCCTGGCGCCCGGTGTCGTGCTGAGCTGGCATTTCCGGGGCGGGATCATCTTCGCGCCCAGGGTCGCGCTGGACGGCGGTGCCACCAATTTCGTGCCGCCCGAGGAGCGCTTCTATGCTGGTGGCCCGAACGACGTGCGGGGGTACAACCGGAACGAGCTCGGGCCGGTCGTCTACGTGCTGGACCGGCCTGCCCTGGACAGCGCGGTGCGGGACTCGCTGGATCGGGGCCTGATCCGCCCCCGGTTCTCCGCCACTGGCGGCAACACGCTGGGCATCGGCCAGGTGGAGCTCCGCGTCCCCTCCCCGATCTGGAGCCAGCGCATGCGTCTTGCCTTCTTCGTGGACGCGGGCACCCTGTTCACCCGCGGCGAGGAGAACCTGGCGCCGGTGCGGCTCAGGATCACCCCCGGTGCCGGGGTGCGGTTCGCGACCCCGCTGGGCCCGGCCCGACTCGATGTCGGCTACAACGGTTATGACCAGGCCCCGGGAGCCTTGTACCTGGTGTCGAACGGCACCCTCACGCTGGCCCAGACCGACTTCGCCCAGCGTCGCGGGAGCCGCTTCAGCTTCCACTTCAGCTTCGGGCAGCCTTTCTGATGCGCTCGCTCGGGAGGCTGGCCGCCTCGCTCGGCCTCGCGTTCCTGCCCGCGGTACTGGGCGGCGGGGCGGCCCTGCTCTACAGCGAGGCCGGGACCCGGCTGCTGGGCCGGCTCGCGGCCCTCGAGCTCGGGCGCGCCTTCCGCGGCCGGTTCTCGGTCGAGCGAGTGGCGGGGAGTTTCCTTCGCGGGATCGCGCTCTACCGGCTCGAGATCCGCGACACCAGCGGCGGCCTGCTCGCCCAGGTTCCCCGGCTGGAGGTCGCCTACCAGCCAGCCCAGCTCGCGGCGGGTCGCTTCGTCTTCGATCGGGCCGAGCTCGAGGACCCGGTCCTCCGCATCGTGAAGCGGAAGGACGGGCGGCTCAACCTGCACGAGATCTTCCGGCTTGGCGAGGGTCCGCCTTCGGGGCGGCCGGGGCCGTTGATCGAGTTCCGCGACCTCCGGCTGAGCCGCGCCTCGGTGGAGCTGTGGCTTCCCTGGAATCCGCCCGACACCGCCACGACCCCGGCCCAGGTGGCGGCCGCGCTCGCCGCCGACCGGTCCCGCCCGGGCCGGGTGGTGCTCGAGACCCCGGACGGGCTCCGCCGGGTGGTGACCCTGTCGGCCCTCAACGCCCGGGTGAGCCGGCTCACCGTGAGTCACCCCGACGGTTCGCCGCTCACCTTCGTCCTGGACTCGCTCGCCACCCGGGTCAGCGACCCCGCGGTGACGGTGGTGGACCTCGCGGCCCGGGGCTGGACCCGGGGCGATAGCCTGGCCTTCACCCTGCACCGGGCGGGGCTCCCCAACAGCCGCTTCACCGGTGGCGGGGTGATCACCTGGCCCCGGGGGCCCTTGCTCTACGATTTCACGCTCGACGCGCCCCGGCTCGATCTGGCGGACCTGCGCTGGATTTCGCCCGATTTCCCCGCCATGACCGGCCGGGCCCTGATCACCGCCCGATCCCGCAGCGATCGCGTGACCGCCTACACCTTGCGCGACCTCGAGCTGCGCGAGGGCCCGGCCCGGATCGCTGGCGTGGTGACGGTGGTGACCGACAGCCGGCGAGGGCTCGGCGTGGAAGGGATGGCCCTCGAGCTCGCCGCGGTGAACCTCGATGTGGCCCGGCCCTATCTCGACACCCTGCCGCTGCACGGCCGCCTCACGGGCCGGCTCGAGGGGGCGGGGTACCTCGATGGCCTCGATCTCACGGTGGCCTGGCAGTTCGACGACGACCTGGTGCCGGGGGCGGTGAACTACCTCGGGGCGAGCGGCCACCTGGTCTTCGGCGGCCCCGACGGCACCGTGCTGGACACGGTGGTGCTGCAGCACGCCGATCTCGACCTTCGTTCGGTGCGGGCCCAGGCGCCCGCGGTCACCCTTCGCGGGCGCCTGGAGCTTGCCGGCACGCTGGCTGGCCCCTGGCGCAACCTGACCTTCCGCGGCACCGCAGTGCACCGTGACGGGGAGGGGCCGGAGAGCCGGGCCGCCGGCACCGCGCGGCTCGATACCCGCGACCCCTCGCTCACCGGCTTCGCCGTGGATGCCCGGCTGGAGCCCCTGGTCTTCGACGGCATCCGGCCGAGCTATCCGGTTCTGCCGAGCCGCGGCGGGCTCACCGGCCGGGTCCGGCTCGACGGCACGGCCCGGCGCGTCGGCGTGGCGGGCCAGGTGGAGGGCGAGCTGGGCGCGGTGGTCCTGGACGGCATCGTCACGACGAGCCCCGGCGGCTTCGGGGCCGAGAGCCTCACGGTGCGCTACGCCGGCCTCGACCTCGCGGCGCTCACCGGCCGGGACCGGCTGCGCTCGGCCCTGAACGGCTGGCTGGAGGTGACCGGCACCTACGACTCGGTGGCCGGCCCGGCGGGACGGCTCGCCCTCGCCTGGTCGCGGAGCAAGCTGGGTGGGTTCAGCTTCGACACCCTGGCCGCGACGCTCGGCGCCGCCGATTCCGCCATCCGGGTGGACACCGCCTATGCCGCCTGGCGCGGCGGGCAGCTCGGAGGAAGTGGGGCGCTGGGCTGGCGCCGCCCCGGCGAGCGTGGCATCACCCTCGCCTTCCGGGCCGACAGCCTGGTCGCGTTCGACACCCTGCTGGCCCACTACCTCGGCGAGCCGCTCGACTCCACGCACCAGCCGCTCGAGGGGCGTGCGGCGGGCGAGATCGTCCTGGCGGGCGCCAGCGACCGCCCCCGGATGGCCCTCCGGGCCCGAGGTCCGGAGGTCCGCTGGGGCGGAGGCCGCTGGTTCGGGGTCGGGGCGGGCGCCGCCTGGCATGGCGCCTCCCGGCCCGAGTTCAACGCCGTGGTGGCGGCGGATTCTCTCGTGTTAGGCGCCTTGACCGTGGACGGCATCAGCGCGGTGCTGGGCGGCTACGCCGACTCCCTGGCCTGGTCGGCCGGGGCGCTGGTGGGCGATGGCGCGGCGCTCCACGCCGGCGGGAGCTGGTGGTCCACCGGCCCCCGTCCGGTGCTCGAGCTGGACAGCCTGCGCCTCGCGCTCCCGAGCCGCACCTGGGTGCTCCGGACGCCCGCCCGCGCCGCGGTGGACGAAGGCTGGTTCGACCTCACCCCGATCGTGCTGGAATCGGGGGACGGATCCGGCGCCATCCGGGTGGAGGGGCAACTCGCGCGCCGGCGGCCCGCCACCCTGCGCCTGACGGCGTTCGGCCTGCCGGTGCGCGACATCTACCAGCTGCTGGAGCGCGATACCTCCGGGGTGGGCGGGACGATCCAGCTCGACCTCGCCGTGGGCGGCACGGCCCAGGCGCCGACCTTCCGGGGCACGGGATCGCTGGCCGACCTGAGCTTTGGCGACTTCGGCGCACCCCACGTCCAGGGGGTCCTGGATTACGCCGACCGGCGCCTGGAGACCACCCTGCTGCTCTGGCGCACCGGCCAGCCCGTGCTCCGGGTGGCGGCGCGACTGCCGCTGGACCTGGCCCTCACCCGCGTGCCCCGGCGCCAGCTCGACGGCCCCATCCTGGTGCGCGCCACGGCCGACAGCACCGATCTGGGTGTGGCGGAGGCGTTCACCCGCAACCTCCGCCGAGTACGAGGACTCCTCGATGCTTCGGTGGAGATCACGGGCACCTGGAATGCCCCGCGCCTGGGTGGCGACATCCGCGTCCAGAACGCGAGCGCCCAGGTGCCGGGGCTCGGCGTCCGCTACACCGGACTCTCGGCCCGGGCCCACCTGGCGGGGGACTCCGTCGTGGTGGACAGCTTCGCGGTCAAGAGCGGCGAGGGCTCCCTCACCGCCACCGGCGGCCTCCGGCTGGAGCGCCTCACCCGGCCGGTCCTCGATCTCACCTTCCGGGCCCGCCGGTTCCGCGTGCTCGAGGTGCGGAGCTTCCTCACCCTCGACGCGTCCGGCACGGCCCGCCTGACCGGGCCCTTCTGGCGGGCCCGACTCACCGGCCGGGTGACCGCGGACCAGGGCAACCTGCACTTCGCCGATCTGGTCACCAAGCGCATCGTGGACCTGGAGAATCCGGGCGATTCCGGGTTGATCGATCTCGCGGCCATCCGCGAGCAACGGCTCGGCGCCGACTTCGACAGCCGCTTCCTCGACTCGCTCACGATTGACGACCTCCAGCTCACCATGGGCGAGAGCTTCTGGCTCCGCTCCAACGAGGCCAACATCCAGCTGGAGGGGAGCCTAACCGTCAACAAGGTCCGGGATCGGTACCGCTACGACGGCACCCTGAACGCCATCCGGGGCAACTACAGCCTCCGGGTCGGACCGGTGACCCGCGACTTCACGGTCGAGCGGGGCACGGTGCAGTACTTCGGGACCCCCGATTTGAACGCCGCGCTCGACATCCAGGCGCGCCACGTGGTGATCTCCACCGACGTGACCAACAAGGGCGAGGAAATCCCGGTGATCGCCAAGATCACGGGCACCCTGCTCCAGCCCAAGCTCACGCTGGAGAGCACCCAGCGACCGCCGCTCTCGGAGACCGAATTGGTCTCCTACCTGGTGTATGGGCGGCCCAGCTTCAGCCTCCAGGGCGGGGGTCGCCAGGGGGACAACCCCGCCCTCTCGGCTGCGCTGTCGTACCTCTCGAGCGCGCTCTCCAGCGAGATCCAACGCACCCTGATCTCGGACCTGGGGGTGCCGATAGACTACATTGACATCCGCCCCGGCGAGGTCGGTGCCGTCGCCTCGGCCCAGCTCGCCCAGGTGGCGGCGGGGTGGCAGATCGGCCGCAAGTGGTTCGTCACGCTGGTCGCCGATCTCTGCACCAACACGCAGCGGTTCTACCCCAATGCGGAATACCGGGTGAGCCGGCAGTTCCGGCTCAAAGGGAGCGTGGAGCCAGCGTATTCCTGTCAGGCGCTGGCGGGCCAGCCCTCGTTCTCCTCCCAGAAGTACCAGGTCGGCCTCGATTTCCTCTGGGAGCGGGAGTACTGAGGTGCGCGCCCTCCTCATCATGAACCCGGCGGCCGCCCGCACCGAAGCGGTGGCGGCCCAGGCGGTGGTCCGGACCCTCCGGCAGGGGGGCTGGAACGTGGAGCTCCAGGCCACGGGAGGGCCGGGGGACGCGCGGCGCTTCGCCGAGGAGGCCCGCAGCGAGCGGCTGGACGTGGTCTGCGTGTTCGGGGGCGACGGCACCACCATGCAGGCCGCCGCCGCCCTGGTCGGCACCGAGGTGTTGCTCGGCGTGATCCCCGGCGGCACCGGGAACCTGCTCGCCGGCAATCTGCGGATGCCCACCCATCCGGTCCGGGCGGCCCGGCTCCTGCTCCGGGCGCGGCCCCGGGCGCTCGACCTGGGTCGGATGGAGCGCGACGACGGGACCCATTATTTCGCGGTGGCCTGCGGCTGTGGCTACGACGCCCGGGTCATGGCGGAAACCCGGGCCCAGGACAAGCGGCGCTGGGGATTCGCGGCCTACGTCGCGACCACCCTCCGCTTGATGCCCGAACTGCGGAGTGCGGAACATTTGATCACGGTGGATGGCGTCGAATACGAGGCCCGGGGCGCGCTGGTGCTGGTCGCCAATTGCGGCGAGATCATCCCTCCCTACGTGAAGCTCGGACGCGGCATCACCCCGTACGACGGAGTGCTGGACGTGGTGGTGGTCCGGGCCGATAGCTTCAGCGAAAGCCTGGCGGCCGTCTGGGAGCTGCTCCACGAGCGGGGCGGCACCGGGCGGCCGGGCAACGGGTATGTGGGATACGCCCGGGGAACCGAGGTCACGGTGACCACCACGCCGGCCCGGCCGGTGCAGCTCGACGGGGAGCCGGGAGGGGAGACGCCGTTCACGGCGGCGGTGGTCCCTCGGGCCGTCCAGGTCCTCACCCCCCCCCGGCGCGGATGAGCGCCTCGCCGTGCCCCGCTGTACCGGCCCTCGCGCTCGGGGGCCGCTCGCGGTCCCGGGCTGGCCGGCGTATCGGCGCGCTCCGGTGGAGAATGCAGGACGGGCGGCGGGGGATTGCGCCCCAGGCTCTCCTCCGCATCTTCGAGCCATCCTGCGCGAACACCCCGGGCCCCGGCACCGGGCGCGGCCGGTCTTCCTTCCCCGGGAGCCTCCGGACCCGGCCCGGCGGCCCGGGCCCGGCTTGCCGCCCGGCGGGCGGCGCCTGGTTCACCTTCCGGCTGCCGCGGGACCTCGCCCGC
>JBBIMQ010000010.1:0-738 GCA_037444345.1 Gemmatimonadota bacterium
TCGACGCTCGGGAAGGGTATGTCGCCGCCTACGCCGGCATGGTCCTGGCCGCGTTCCTGGCCCTCGGCGTGTTCTGGATCGCGGATCATTTCCTGGCCTCCCGGTACCAGACCTGGTGGGTCTTCCTGGCGCTGCTCTTCGGCGGCGGCCTGGGCGCCCACCTCATGCTGCTCGACGACGTGGATCTCCTGCGCGGGAACCTGCTCTTCCGGCGGATCGTGGGGGAGGGGCTCCGCAACGCCATCGTCTTCGAGGAATACCGGAGCCACTATCTCTTCACCACCCTGTTCGACACCCATTTTCTCTTCTTCCTCTGCACCGCGACGCTGGCCATCGTCGCCCTCTACCGGGCGGTGGCCCGGTTCACGGTGCCGCGACTCGTCGCCGCCGGCCTGGCGTTCGGGGCGGCCACGGCGCTCCACATCTACGACGGCGTCACCCTGGTCTTCATCGCGGCTGGCGTGGCCGCCGTGCTGTGGTTGCGCGGGCTCCCGGTGCGCCATGCCCTGCTCACCCTGGCGGTCTGCGCGGCCGCAGCGGGTGCCGCCATTCTCTGGCAGCTCCTCCTCTACCGGCACTCGGGGCTCCGGATCCCGGACTGGCGAGCCCAGAGCATCTACTTCTCCGAGCTGGCGCTGGCCTATCCCCTGGCCTGGGGCCTCATCGCCTGGGGCCTGGGTCGCTACTGGCGAACCGCCGGCCTCGACCAGTGCTTCCTGCTCGGCTGGATCCTGGGCT
>JBBIMQ010000010.1:748-13924 GCA_037444345.1 Gemmatimonadota bacterium
GCACCGTGCTCACGCTGTCAGGCCCCTTCTACCCCTATCCTGATCGCGGCACCCTCACCCTGCAGATCCCGCTCATGATCGTGGCCGGAGCCATCTACTTCTCCTGGCGGCCGCGGGTGACCCCGCGCCACGCTCTGGTCGCGGTCGCCTTGCTCGGCGCCACGCCCATCTGGCAAGTGAAGCGGCTCCTCACCAACATGAGCTTCGCGCATCATCCCAGCGGCGCGCCGCCGGCCTACACCTGGATGAGTCCGGCGCATCAGGAGCTGGTGGCGGCGCTCCGCCGGGGCGCCACCGAGAACGACGTCCTGATCGTGGACAAGTCGCGGGTGCCGTGGCGCACCGACGACCTCTGGCTGACTCAGGGGTTCCCGGGCAAGCTCTACGCGGGGCACTACGCGCTCACGCCCGACTATGCCCGCAAGCGCGACGAGGTGAACGCCTTCTTCGCCGGCGCCGACCCGGCCGGGGGCGCCGAGTTCCTGCACCGCGCGGGGATCACCTTCGTGTTCGTCCGCCAGGACCAGAACCCGAGCCGGTTCGCCCGCATTCCCGGGCTGCAACCCGTGGCCGGCAACTCGGTCGGTACCCTGTTCCGCTTCGCTCCATAGGGTCGGCACGGCGCCCGGCTGGCCCGCCGGGGGGCCCCGTGTATTTTCGGGCCCAGACAGGAGGCGATCATGGTCCGACGACTTCCAGCGGGCTGGCGGGACCTGCGACGCGGCTGGGCGCAGCTCACCGTCTACGAGCGCTTCGAGGTTGCCGTCGCGCTGCTCCTGCGCGCGGTGATCGGCGCCGTCATTCTGGTGGCGTTGTACCGCCTCATCGTGAGCGTGGTCGACACCCTGGTCCTGCAGACCCTCAACCCGCTCGATCACGCCGTCTTCCAGCACGTCTTCGGCGAGATCATGACCCTGCTCATCGCCCTGGAATTCAACCACACGCTGCAGTACGTGGTCTCGCGCGAGCGCGGGATCATCCAGGCCAAGGTGGTCATCCTCATCGCCCTGCTGGCCCTGGCCCGGAAGGTCATCATCATGGACCTGACCCAGATGGAACCGGCCACGGCCGCGGCCCTGGCCGCGCTGACCATCGCGTTGGGAGCGACGTACTGGCTGATGCGCGAGCGCGACGACCGCCTCCACGAACTGAACGTGTCGCGTCGGATGCCGGGGCCGCCGGAGCGCGCGGAACGGTCGCGCAGCGATTTGCTCTGACGCCCTCCGCCCTGGATCCCGCGGAGACCTTCCGCCCCGCGCGGAGAGCCCGCGCCGCCGGCCGGTTCGCCATTCTCTGCGAGCGGATTAGCCTTAAGATTGTGGATGCAGGTGCGACCCCTGCCCTGGAGGACCCATGTCGAGACTTCCCCTGGTCGGCCTGGCTCTCGGGCTGGCCGCCTGTGCCGGCCCCGAGGCCATTGGTGGCTCGATCCCCCAACCCCCGGCCGGTGACCCGGGACCTGGCAACCCACCGGCTGCCACGGTGATCCAGCTCACTCGCTTCCGTCCGGACTCCCAGCCCTACTCGCCCGTTTCCGGGTTCGTCCAGGCCGAGCGGCTCGTCATTACCGACCAGGCCGCCTGGCAGTCGGTGTGGCAGATCGCCCACGCCACGGTATCGCCCGAGCCGCCGCTCCCGGCCGTGGATTTCGACCGCGAGGCGGTGCTCGCGGTGGCAATGGGGAGGCAGCCGTCGGGCGGCTTCGCCATCCGGCTCGAGGCGGCCCACCAGGACGATCAGGCGGTCACGGTGAGTGTCCGGAGCGTGGCGCCGGGCGCGGGCTGCCTGGTGCCCCAGGTCGTGACCTCGCCGGTGGATCTGGTGCGCATGCCTCGTTCTCCCCTGCCGGTTCGCTTCGTCGAGACGAGCGAGACGCTGAACTGCGACTGACGGCGAATCGGCCGATGCCGGAGTCACCTCGGGCCCGCCGAGGAGGCGTCGGAGCGACAGGGCACCGCTGCAGGGAGGGAGCCGGGACCCGTGGCTGGGCTCGACCTCCCACGCTACTTTCGGGCATGCGACCGATCGGGGTCGGCCCGGCCTGGGCCGTGTTCCTCCTTGCCGGCTGCGGGCCCGGCTCCCCCGGCCCCGCGCCCGCGCCTGCGGCGATCGCCGTGCTGGACACGGCCGGGCAGAGGATCGGCGAGGTCCGCCTGATTCCGGCCGGGGCGGGGATCCGGATCGCGCTCGAGGTGCGCGATCTCTCGCCTGGGCTCCATGGGCTTCACCTTCACCAGGAAGGGCGGTGCCGGCCGCCGGATTTCGTCTCGGCGGGCGGGCACTACAATCCCACCGGCCGGCAGCACGGCCGCCGGAACCCGGCCGGCCCGCACCAGGGTGACCTCCCCAACCTCGTGGCGGATGACTCCGGCAGGGGCCGGGCGGAGGTGGTCCTGGCCGGGGCGACCCGGCTCTCCCCGGGCACGCCCGGCCTCGCACTGGTCATCCACGCCGATCCGGACGACGAGCTGACCGATCCCGCCGGCAACGCCGGCCGCCGGATCGCCTGCGCCGAACTGCCGCTCACCTGGCCGGCCCGCTAGGCGATGTCCGATCTCCTCGCCGCTCGGGCCCAGATGGCCATCTCCCTGGCGTTTCACATCGTGTTCGCCATCGCCGGGATCGGCATGCCGGTGCTCATGGTGCTGGCGGAACGGCGCTGGCAGGCTACCGGCGACCCGGTGTACCTCGAGCTGGCCCGGCGCTGGTCCAAGGGGACCGCGATCCTGTTCGCAGTCGGCGCGGTGTCAGGCACGGTGCTCAGCTTCGAGCTGGGGCTGCTCTGGCCCCGGTTCATGGAAAGGGCCGGCCCCATCATCGGGATGCCGTTCTCGCTGGAGGGGTTTGCCTTCTTCACCGAGGCGATCTTCCTCGGCGTCTACCTCTACGGGTGGGACCGGCTGTCGCCCCGGGCCCACCGCCTCGCCGGGATCCTGGTGGCCGCGAGCGGCGCGGTCTCGGGGATCTTCGTGGTGATCGCCAACGCCTGGATGAACGACCCCACCGGCTTCGAGCTGGTGAACGGCACCATCACCCGCGTTGACCCGCTCCGCGCCATGGCGAACGGCGCGGCCTTCCAGCAGACCCTGCACATGACCCTGGCGGCGTACGCGACGACCGGGTTCGCCGTGGCGGGCATCCACGCCTTCCTGCTCCTGCGCGATCCCCTCAACGGCTTCCACCGCCGCGCGCTCAGCCTCGGCCTGGCGTTAGGCGCCCCCGCCGCGATCCTCCAGCCCCTGTCCGGCGACCTCAGCGCGCGCTATCTGGCCCGCGAGCAGCCAGTCAAGCTGGCGGCGGCGGAAGCGCTCTTCCAGACCCGGCAGGGCGCCCCGCTCCTGATCGGCGGCTGGCCCGACGTCGAGGCGGGCCGGGTGCGGTTCGCCCTGGAGATTCCGCGGGGTCTCTCGCTCCTGGCCTTCCACGATCCCGCCGCCGAGGTCAAGGGACTCGACACCGTGCCGCGCGAGGAGTGGCCTCCCGTCCCCGTGGTCCACGCGGCGTTCCAGATCATGGTGGCGCTCGGGACCTACCTGGACCGGGTGTCGCTGTGGGCTGGGTGGGTCGCCTGGCGGCGGCGGGACCTCGCCGGTCACCGGCGGCTGCTCCAGGCCATCGCCCTGGCGGGACCGATGGGCTTCATCGCAGTGGAAGCAGGCTGGACCGTGACGGAAGTGGGCCGGCAGCCGTGGATCATTCGCGGGGTGATGAAAACCAGCGAGGCGGTGACACCCATGCCCGGCCTGGTGGTGCCGCTCACCTTCTTTACCCTGCTCTATCTCTTCCTCGGCGCCGTGGTGGGGTGGCTGCTCTATTCTCAGATCGGCCGGAGCCCCCAGCACCGCGAGTGGAGCCGGCTCTATCGGCCCGGAACGGCCCGAGCCGAGGGCTGAACCGTGTCCCACGACACCCTGGCCCATCTGCTGGCCGCGGCCATTCTCGTCTCGCTCAACGCCTACGTGCTCCTGGGCGGGGCCGACTTCGGGGGCGGGGTATGGGATCTGTTCGCGAGCGGCCCCCGCCGCGAGCGCCAGCGCGACCTCGTCATCCACGCGATCGGGCCGGTGTGGGAGGCCAACCACGTGTGGCTCATCGTGGTGGTCGTCCTGCTCTTCACCTGCTTCCCCGCCGGGTTCGCCCGCCTGGCCATCGCGCTGCACATCCCGCTCACCCTGGTCCTCGTGGGCATCGTGCTCCGGGGCTCGGCCTTCACCTTCCGGAGCTACGGCAGCGAGTCGAGCGCGGCGGAGCGGCGCTGGGGGCTGATCTTCGCCGGGGCGAGTCTCATCACCCCGCTCCTCCTCGGCGTGGCGGTCGGCACCATCGCCGCCGGCCGAGTGCGGGCGCCTGCAGGGCAGAGCTTTCTGGCGGATTATGTCGCGCCCTGGCTCACCCCCTTCGCCTGGGCGGTGGGCCTCTTCACCCTGGTCCTCTTCGCCTTCCTGGCGGCGGTGTATCTCACCCTCGAGGCGCGCGAGGATCGGGAGTTACAGGAAGATTTCCGGCGCCGGGCGCTCGCGGCGGGCCTGGCGGCATTCGGACTCGCCGTGACGACGCTCGTCCTGGCCTGGCGGGAGGCACGGCTCGTGTGGCAGGGCCTCGTGGTACGACCGCAGGCGATCGCGATCCACTCGCTCACGGCGGTCGCCGCGGTGACCGCGCTCGTCTCCCTCTACCGCCGCCGCTATGCCCTCGCCCGCCTCGCCGCCGGAGCCCAGGTCTCCACCATTCTCTGGGGCTGGGGGCTGGCGCAGTTCCCCTACCTGCTCCCGCCCGATCTCACGATCACCGGCGCCGCCGCCCCGGCCCGCACCCTGGCCCTCACGGCCGCGGCGCTGGGTCTGGGGGGGGCGATCCTGGTCCCCTCCCTGCGATACCTGTTCCGCGTGTTCAAGAGCTGGGGCCCGGACACCGGGTCGCGGTGAGCCGGCGCGAGCCCGAGGGCCACGGCTCGCTCACTCCCGCTCCAACATTCGCCTGATCGGACGGACCAGGGCCGCCATGATCAGGGTGGCGGCAAGGGCGTAGAGGGTCACCGCCGTGAAGAGCCCGGAGAGCGAGAAGGCCTCGTAGAAGGCGGCGATCCGGCCGCCCACGTAGTTACCCACCGAAGCGGCGAGGAACCAGACCCCCATCATGAGACTCGCGACCCGGGCCGGCGCGAGCCGGGTCATGGCGGAGAGCCCCACCGGGCTCAGGCATAGCTCCCCGATGGTGTGGAGCAAGTAGGTGGCCGTCAGCCAGAGCGGGCTCACCCGCTCGCCCTCCGCGGCGAGCCGGGCCGCCACGATCAGAATGGCGAACCCCAGGGCCACGAAGAGCAGGCCCACCGTGAACTTCGCCGGACTCGAGGGGTTGCGCTTGCCCAGCTTCACCCAGAGCGCGGCGAAAACCGGCGCCAGCACGATGATGAAGAGCGCGTTCAGCGACTGAAACCAGCTCGCCGGAAAATCGAACCCGAGCAGCCTGTTGGCGGTGCTCCGCTCCGCGAAGAGGTTGAGGGTGGACCCTGCCTGTTCGAAGACCGACCAGAACACGGCCGCCCCGAAGAAGAGCACCGCGATCACCAGCGGCCGCTTCCGCTCCGCCCGAGTCCAGTGCCGCGAGGCGAAGAGCCACCCGAAGAAGCCAATGGCAGTCCCGAACAGCGCCACCCCGAACCAGTTGCCGACCCGCTCCGGGGTGATTTCGAGCAGGCCGGCGCTCGAGAGCGCGCCCAGCAGGACGAAGAGCCCCACCGCCAGCAGGATCCCGTTCCGGAGCAGGCGCCGCGCCCGGGCCGCGTCCTCCGGACCTTGAGAGGGCGCGGGATGCATCCCCGCCTCGCCCAGGTGCTTCCACCCCGCCAGGTACTGGACCAGGCCGAGCACCATGCCGAGCGCGGCGGCGCCGAAGCCCCAGTGCCAGGAGAGCTCGGGCCGGAACCCCAGGGCGCCCAGCACCCCCTTGAACTGGGAGCTCTGCGCGAGCCAGCCGCAAACCAGCGGCGAGAGAAACGCCCCCGTGTTGATGCCCATGTAGAAGATCGAGAAGGCCGCGTCCCGGCGGTGGTCCTCCTCGCCGTAGAGCTGGCCCACCATCACGCTCACGTTCGGCTTGAGCAATCCGGTGCCGAGGACGACGAGGAAGAGCCCGGGATAGAAGCCCCGCGCCGACGGGATCGCCAGGCACAAGTTGCCCAGCGCGATGACCACGCCTCCGTAGAGCGTCGCCCGGCGCTGGCCCAGGAACCGGTCCGCCAGCCAGCCCCCCGGCAAGGACATGAGGTACACGAAAGCGGTGTAGGTCCCGTAGATCACGCCGGCCTTGCCGGTGTCGAAACCCATCCCCCCCGCAGCCGCCGGCGCGGTCATGAAGAGGATGAGGATCGCCCGCATCCCATAGTACGTGAACCGCTCCCACATCTCGGTGAAGAACAGCGTCGAGAGGCCGCGGGGATGCCCGAAAAAGGCCCGGTCATCCGGGGAGCGGGGCGGGCCGGAACCCGCGTTCTGGTCAGGCGTGATCGCAGTGGCCAAGGTGGTCGCTCCTGGCGAGGGGGGGCGGGGCCGGCCGAGGATCGAGGTCAACGGCGTCGCCGCAGGATGTCCTCCAGCACGACCCGGTCAATCTTCCCGTCCATCCGTACCCGCACGTCGTAGTTCTCCCAGTACATGAAGTCTCGCAACGCCTCGAGGAAGGCCGGGGTGGCGCGCCCCTGGGGGGCCCGGAGCCATTTCTCCGGCCGCCCCACCGGCTCCCGGAGGAGAATGGGCTCGAGCCGGCGCACGATGTCCGGCGTGATCGGGACCAGGTCGGCGGGCTCGCTGGGGAAGAAATGGAGCTTGTGAAGGGCCAGCAGCCGCTCCAGCTCGGCGATCGGATCCGGGGCGTCGTACACCCGGAGATCTATGAACCGGTCGTTCCCGCCCAGATAGCCCCCTCCCTTGCGGACCACGAGCAACGCCGCCGATTGCATCCCGCGGCGATCGCCGCCCCCGGCCTGGCCCGCCTTGAGCGCCGCCATCAGCCGGTCCGCGAGCGGACCGGGGGTGCGCACGAAGGTCTCGGCCATGTTGTCCACGGTGCGGTTCGATACCATGATGTTGGCCTGCACCGCGAAGGTGCGGCCCACCAAGATCCGGCCCTTGCCGCCCGCGATGCTCCCCGAGCCGTGAGGATGGCCCACCCGGCCGCCCGCCCAGTCGAAGGTCCGCTCGCCCGTGAAACTGGCGGCGTTCCCCCGCGCGTCCACGATGCCCACCTGCCGGTCGCCCAGCGCGGTGTCGCTGCGCATGACGATCCGGAGCGCCTCGTCCGCCGTGGCCCCCTGCCGGAGCAGCGCCAGCCCGCGCTCGCCATACGCCGTGTTGGCGAGACTCTGGGTCGCCACTGCCCCCACCCCGGCCTCCGCCCAGGGTACGATGCCGCCCACGTTGGGGAACTTCGACTGCACCGCGACCCCGAGGTCCCCGGTGGCCGAGTCCCAGGCAACGATGCTGTAGGTGTGGGCGAGTTTCCGGAAATGCGCGGGAGGATGAAGGGTCTGCTGAGCCAGGAGAGACGAGCCGGACGCATCGAGCGAGAGCGCGAAGAGCAGGCCCACTGCGAATCGAAGCTCGCGCCGCGCGGCGCGGGGACGTCGCAGCGCCGCGACCCCGGGGCCGGCCCGCTCCCTGCTCACGACCGGCCTCTCACCGGCCTGGCTCCTGCCCCATCTGCCGCTTGAGCTCTGCCAGTTGCGCCTCCACCACCTGCTCCTCGCGCCGGCGGTCGAGCTCGGAGCGAAGCCGCTCGGCGTCCGCCTCGGAGTCCGGGGAGGTGCCGCCTGCGGCCTCCCGGTCACGCCAGACCCCGTCCGGCGTCCGGCTGCCGCCTTCCCCGCTCCCCCACCTGGCCGGGCGCAATTCGGCCGTCATGGCCTCGAGATCGCGCTCCGCGAGCGCCAGCTCCTCCCGCTGCACAGCGAGCTTTCGCTCCAGTACCGCGATCCGCTCCCGGTGCCGGGCGGCGAACGTCTCGGCGACTCGCACCGTTTCTTGATCCTGGATCCCTCGGGCGAGTTGCCCCCGCCGCTCCGCGTCGGCAAGCTGCTTTCGCTCCCGCGCGAGCTCGCGTTCGGTGCGGGCGACGCCGTCCCGCATGGTCGCGACGCCGACCTTGGCCTCGAGCACGGCCGCCTGCAGCGCCGCCCTCCGGGCCCGCGGATCGGCGGCGGGGGTATGGTCGGCGAGAAACCGCTCCAGCCGGGCTCTGAGGTTCTCGAACACGGTCGCTCGGGAAAGAACGCTGCGCCGCCGGCGGCGGCAAGTCGGTTGGGAACGCGCCCGCCCACGAACTCTACGCCCGCCCGAGGAGAGCGTCAAGGAAAAAAGCGCGTTAGCTTAGGGCCATGCCTCGCGCTTGTCGGCTGATCCTCGCAGCGGCCGCCGTCACGGCCTGCGGGACCCCGCCTTCCGGCCGGCCGTGCGGCATCGCCGCAATCGCGGGAGCCACCCTCTTGCTGCAAGAGTTCGGGGTACCCGGCCAGACCCTCGGGACCCCGCCGGCCCGGCTCCCACCCCGGCTCGTGGCCAGAGTGGCGGCGGGACCCGCCTATCCCGCCATCGTGGGGCGCACGGCGGATTCGGCCTGGGTCATCGGCGTCGAGGGACGCCTGCCCGAACGCTTGCGGCCGGGATTCGGGGTACTGGTGCTCGACCAGGGCGGAGACGCGCGCGGCCTCATGCTCTACGAATCGGACCCGATCCGCGGCGCGCCGGCGATCGGTAGGGTGAGCGTGGACACGCTCCTGATCCCCTTGCTCGGGATCCAGCTCGATCCGGCCCGGTTCCTGGACCCCCACTGCCCCCTCTTCCCCGATAGCGTCCTCCAGTGAGGCGACCCCGGATCGGCCTGACGGCCGGGACCCGAGCCGGTGACCGGACCGCACGCAGCACCCTGAACTGCGCCTATCTTCACGCCGTCATCCAGGCGGGCGGAGTCCCGCTCATCCTGCCCCGAGAAATCGGATCGCTCGGCGCCCCCGCCGCCCTCGAGGGGCTGGCCGCGCTGCTCCTCACCGGAGGCGAGGACATCGCCCCGGCGGCGTACGGGGCGCCGGCCCATCCCCGGCTGGAAACCACGGATCCCGAGCGCGATGCTTTCGAGCTCGCCCTGTTCCGGGCCGCCTGGGAACGAGGCCTGCCCGTGCTCGCCATCTGCCGGGGCATCCAGCTCGTCAACGTGGCGCTGGGCGGAACGCTCTGGCAGGACCTGCCTTCGGAGCAGCCGGGAACGCTCCAGCATTCGCATCCGGGGGAAAGGGTGGACCGAGTCCATTCGGTGTCGGTGGTCCCCGGCACTCGCCTGGCGAGGGCGCTCGGTCTCACCACCCACCAGGTGAATTCCTTTCACCACCAGGCCCTGCGCCGCATCGCGCCCGGGCTGGTACCCTCGGCCCGGGCACCTGATGGCATCATCGAAGGGTTGGAAGCACCCGCGGAAGGGCCCTGGCTCCTCGCCGTCCAGTGGCACCCCGAGGAGTTCTGGCGCGACCCGGAGGCACCGGATCTGGGCTTGTTCACGGCACTAGTGCGGGAGGCGGAACGCGCCGCCCCCCGGCTCAGTGACTGAAGAGCACCCGCTCGCTCAGCGCGTTCATGGCCTCGCGCAGGGTCCGGTAGCGTTCCGCCGCCTTGCGAAGGACCCCCTCGAGGTGGTAGCGATCCGCGAGCGCGTGGTCGCTGGCCATGGCGTAGCCCTGCCGCCCCAGCGCATCGTAGTAGGACAGGTCCGGCCCGCCCCGGCGCCGCTGCTGGGCCGCGATGTAGTGCGGGAAGATCCCCGCCAGCCAGAGCGCGTAGTTCCCGAGGTGCACCATCACCTTGAAGCGCCGCTCCCCCTGGGTCTGCTCCAGATCCATCAGGATGTCCACCAGGTAACGGTGGCGATGGTCGTCGCTCCAGTCGACCCGGAAGGCCCGGTCCCGCCGCCCGAACTCGAGCAGCAGGGCCGCCAGGTAGTCGGCCAGCTCCCGATCGTCCACCCCAGCCTCCAGCAGCGCGCGGCGCACCATCACGTAGTAGAACAGCGCCTCGGAGGGCACCATCATGGTACGCACCGCAAGCAGGCGCTCCGCCAGCTCCGACTGATCGAGCAGCACATCCGGCCCCTCGCGCTCCAGCCGGCGCTCCAGGGCCGCCCGGCGCGCCGCCGAGCCGTGACTCAGCACCCGCAGCACGAGATCCAGAGCGGCCGGCCGGAGCCGGCCCCGCGTGTTCGCGAGAATCATGGACTGCCTCCTCGCGCGCTTCCCGCGCACTTCCCGCTGTGTAGTCTAATCACGGCAACCTTCGCGCCACACGGGGGATCCCTGGCACTCGCGCTCGGCGACTGCTGGCCCGAGTGGCGCGCCATCCCGCTCGGGGCATGTCACCCCGCGTGATCCACGTCGCCTCCGGCCGCCAGTGGCGGGGCGGCGAGCGCCAGACCTGGCTGCTCGCTCGCGCCCTGGCGGGCTGGCCTGACCTGGAACAGGTCATTGTGACCAAGCGCGGGTCGGAACTGGCCCACCGCGCGGTCGCGAGCGGTCTCCGCGTGGTCGAAACGCCGTGGACCCTGGGGCCCGACCCTCGAGCCTGCCGCGCGGTGCTGCGAGCGCTGGGCCCGTCGCTTTCACGTTCCGCCGCCCCGCCACCCGTTCTGCTGCATGCCCACGACGCCCATGCCCTGATCGTGGCCGGCATCGCCGCCAGGATTCGAGCCGCCCCGCTGGTGGCCACCCGGCGGGTGGATTTCCCGCTTCGCCGCCCAGGGTTCTGGCTCCGGGCGGACCGCGTCCTCGCCGTCTCGGAGGCGGTGCGCCGCGTGCTGCTCGCCGCCGGGGTACCGGACCAGCGCATCCGGGTGGTGCGTTCCGGGGTGGAGATCGCACCCGACGTGCCCCCCGCCGATCTACGGGCCCGGCTCGGCCTCGGCGCCGGCGCGGAGGTGGCGATCACGGTGGGCGCGCTCGTGAGGCACAAGGACCACGCCACCCTGGTGCGGGCCGCGGCCCTGCTCCGCGACACCCGGCCCGGACTGCACTGGGTGTTGGTCGGCGACGGGCCGCTCGCCCCGGTGCTGGCTCGCCAGATCGCCGCCGCCGGCCTCGCCGGACGGGTGCACCTCCTGGGCCGGGTGCCCGACCCGCTTCCGCTGATCGCGGCGGCCACCTGTTTCGTGGCCAGCTCCCGCGAAGAAGGGCTCAATACCTCGATCCTCGATGCCCACGCCCTCGGCGTGCCGGTGGTGGGGACCGACGCCGGGGGGATCCCGGAAGCCCTCGCGGGCGGCGCGGGGCTCCTCGTGCCGCGGGAAGATCCGGCCGCGCTCGCCGCGGCGGTGGACCGGTTGCTGGGCTCCCCGGCGCTCCGCACCGCCCTCCTGGAGACCGCGCGGCGAGCCCTGCCACGCTGGGCGGTCGAGCGGATGGCCGCGGAAGTTCGCTCGGTGTATCGTTCCCTCGAACTCGCCCGGTGACCCATGCTGTATCTCTGCCTTCCGACCTATAACGAAGCGGCCACCATCGGCCTGCTGCTCTGGAAGATCCGCTTGACCTTCCAGAGCTTTCCCCGCGAGTACGAGATCCTGGTCGTGGACGACGCCTCGACCGACGACACCGCGGAACGCCTCGAGCCCTATACCCGGGCACTGCCCCTGACGATCGTGCGGCATGGCGAACGGCACGGCTACACCCGGACCCTCGAGGAACTGCTCCGCCTGGCCCTGGAGCGGACCGACCGGCCCCGGCGCGACGCGGCGATCGTCCTGCACGCCGACTTCGCGCACAGCCCCGAATTTCTGCCGGAGATCGTCAAGCGGCTCGAAAGCGGCAGCGACATCGTCGTGACCGAGGCCACCCTCCAGGGCCAGCCGTCGCGCGCCTATCGCTGGGTCCGGCGGGGGGCACGGTGGTTGCTCCGGGGTCTTCGCGTGCCCGGGGTGCGCGACCCGGCGAGCGGATTCACCGCGTTCCGGCTGAGCTGTATCCGCCACGCCATCCGGGACGCGGAAGGGCCGTTCCTCGCGGCGGAGGGGTGGGCGGCCAACGCGGAACTCGTTGCCCGAGCGGCGCGTTACGCCCGCCGGCTCGACGCGGTGCCCACCGTCGAGCGACACGACCTCAAGTCGCGCCCCTCCCGGGTGGAACCGTGGGCCATGGCCCGGCTGCTCTGGCGCGAAGGCGGCCGGTGGCGTGTCCGGGCGGCACGGCAGCCTGACCTCCGCAAGGGACACCCCGGCCAGGCGCCCGACCAAACCGAACTGGAGGAGGCGACACGATGAAGCGTCTGGGCGGAACCCTGCTGGCCGGGCTGCTCGCCGCCGCCCCCGCCGCCCCCGCCGCCGATCCGGCGCCGCCCGGCACGGCCTATCCCTTTCACGTGGGCGAGCGCTTCGAGTACGCCGCGAAGCTCGGCGTGCTCCGGCTCGGCACGGCGTGGATGGAGGTCACGGGCACCGACACCGTGCGCGGTCACGAGTCGTTCGTGTTCCAGTTCGGGCTCGAAGCCGAAGCACCGTTCTACAAGAGCCGCAACGTCCTCCGGTCCTGGACCGGGGTGGACGACCTGGTGTCCCGGCGCTTCTATCAGGACCTCAACGAAAACGGCCGGCTCAAGCAACGCTACTTCGAGATCTATCCCGATTCCCTGATCTACCGGCAGCAGAATCGGCCGGAGACCCGAGAGTCGGTGGACGATCCCCTCGACGATGCGGCCTTCTTCTACTTCCTGCGCACCATCCCCCTCGAGGTGGGGCGGACCTACAGCTACCATCGGTACTTCAAGAAGGAGCTGAACCCGGTTGTCATCAAGGTGGTCAAGCGGGAGAAGATGGAACTGCCGGGGGACCGCGAGGTGACCTGCCTGGTCCTCAATCCGGTGGTCGGCAACGACGGGATCTTCGCTCCGCGCGCCCAGGCCAAGCTCTGGCTCACCGACGACGCCCTGCGGATACCGGTCCAGATCCGGTCCAAACTCCCCTTCGGGACCGTGACACTCCGCCTCCTCAGCATGCGCCTCCCCGATCCGGCGCCGGCGGGTTGACAAAAAGGATGTCTACTGCTCCGGCCGGGCGCGCTCCGGCTGCCACAGCCTCGTCGGCCTCTGGGAAATGGGGCGTCGTGACGTGTTGCAGCACGCGCGTGCCCCGGTTGAATGATGGTTCCTGGTCGCT
>JBBIMQ010000010.1:13934-18474 GCA_037444345.1 Gemmatimonadota bacterium
GGCAGTAGCTTGAGCTACCCCGAACCGGACCTGGCGCGGCTTCGCACGGTGCCCTTCGCAGGCCGCCGCCACCAGGTGGATCTCTCCCGTCTCGCGACCGCCCCCGCCCCCGCCGCGGGCCGCTCGTTCCGGGCCTTTCTCGAAAGCCTGCCGGGGGTTCTGGCGGCCGACCAGTTGCGTCAGCTGGCCGGCGCCATCGCCGCCGCCACCCGGGCCGGCAAGGGCGTCCTGCTCCTGGTCGGCGGGCACGTGATCAAGACCGGCCTGGGGCCGCTGCTGGTCGAGTGGATTCGCCGGCGGATCGTGACCCACCTCGCCTTGAATGGCGCGGCCGCGATCCACGATTTCGAGCTGGCGGCCTTCGGGGCCACCAGCGAGGAGGTCGAGGCAGGGCTCGGCGGGGGAACCTTCGGGATGGTCGAGGAGACTGGCGCTGAAATGAATCAGGCCCTGCGAGAGGCCCGGCAGCGCGGCTGGGGCGCCGGCGAGGGCCTGGCCGCCTGGCTCGCAGCACGGGCCCACCTGGCGGGCGCCGACGCCTCGGTGCTCCTGGCCTGCCACCGCCACGGGGTGCCCGTCACGGTTCACCTGGCGCTAGGCGCCGAAGTCTTTCACCAGCACCCCGGGGCCGACGGCGCCGCGATCGGCGAGACCGGCCTCCGCGACTTCCGCCGCCTGGCGGGCGGACTCCCGGCGCTCGACCAGGGTGGCGTCGTGCTCAACCTCGGCAGCGCCGTGGTGCTCCCCGAGGTGTTCCTCAAGGCGCTGAGCGTGGCCCGCAATCTGGGAGAGGGCAAACCCACCGGGTTTCTCGCGGCCGACTTCGACATGATCCGCCACTACCGGCCCCAGATGAACGTGGTGCAACGCCCCACCCGCTCCCACGGCGCCGGGCTCCTGTTCACCGGACACCACGAGTTGTTGCTCCCCCTGCTGGCCTGGGCGGTGGCAGAGGAGTTGGAAGCTCCCCTGGCCTCTACGCCGCCCGCTTCCCGCCGATCGCCTCCTTGATCTTGTCCGCGGTGTCCGGACTCACGAGCCGAAGGACCAGATAGACCAGGAACCCGAGGAAGGCGAGCCACAGAATCCTTCCCACCAGCCCGATCACGATCCCGAAGAGCCCGAAGAGAAGCTGCAAGGCGATCCAGGCGACGATCGCGAGCAAGGCAAAGCCCAAGAGGCTCCGGAGCATGCTATTTTCCTCCCGACAGAGAGCACCTCTGCCCGGCCGTACGGGCCCTGTTTCACAAAGTTTCGCCGAAGCGCCAAGTGCCGCAAGCGTACGACGTCATCGTGGTGGGCGGAGGGCCCGTCGGGGCGGCCTGTGCCCGCGAACTGGCCCTGCTGGGCCGCCGGGTGCTGCTGCTCGAACGAGGCGGCGAGCGAGGCGAGGCGTGGCGCGCGTCCGCCGGCATGCTGGCGCCCCAGATCGAGGCAGAGGTGGATGATCCGCTGTTCGAACTGGGGTTGGCCGGCCGGGAGCGCTACGCCGAACTGGCCGAGCCGCTCCGGGACGCGACGGGCATTGACATCGGGTTCTGGCAGGAAGGCATTGCCCGCGTCGCCACCACCGAGGCGGAAGCCGAGCAGCTCCGCGCCCGGGTGGCGTGGCAGCGGCAGCAGGGCCATGTCTGCGACTGGTTCGATGCCGGCGAGGTCAAGGCGCGCTGGCCCTGGCTGGGCCCGACCTGCGGGGCGCTCTGGGCCCCGCGCGAGGCGGCGCTCGTCCCCGCTCGACTGGTCGAGGCGCTGACCAAGGATGCCATCGCCCACGGCGCGGTGCGGCTCGCCGACGAGGTCACGGCCGTCGAGCGCCGCGGCGATCGGGTGGTCGGCGTCACCGGGCAGGAGCGCTATCAGGCCCCCGAGGTCGTCATCGCTGCCGGCGCCTGGTCCAAGACCATCGGGGGCCTCCCCCGCCCGGTCTCGGTCGAGCCGATCCGCGGCCAGATGGCCTCGCTGGCCTGGCCGCGGGGGTACGGACCGGCCATCGTCGTGGGGGGGGGCGGCTACGTCGTCGCCCGCGACACCGAGGCGATCATCGGCAGCACGATGGAACATGCCGGCTTCGCCGCCGAAGTGACGCCCGCCGGTCTGGCCAGTTTGTTCACCGCGGCGAGCACCCTGGTCCCGGCCCTCGCCCAGGGCGACGTGCTGCGGACCTGGGCCGGGCTCCGGCCGGTGACGCCCGACGGCATGCCGATCATCGGCCGCGAGCCCCGGCTCGAAGGCCTGTGGTACGCCACGGGCCACGGCCGGAACGGGATCCTCCTCGCCGCCATCACCGGCCAGCTCATCGCCCGCCTGTTGAACCGAGAGCCGGACGTGGAGCTGGCTCGAGCGGTGAGACCCGAGCGATTCTGGCACTGGTAGCCGAAGCACGCACACGGCGCGGGGGGACCGGGTCACCGGGGGGCCGCTCCGACTACCAGACGTATTCCACGCCCACCTGCAGCGATCGCCCCGCCCCGGGCGTCGAGTGGAGTTCCGTCACCCCTTCCGGGGGCTCGCCGGGGAGCCGCGAGGTCGTGGCGAACTGCGCCTCGTTCCAGGTCACGTCGAAGAGATTGTCCACCGCCACCACGAACCGCGCCTGCCGGCAAGCCCACCGCAGGAAGGCTTCGCCCAGGAAGTACCCTTTGGCGCGGATCGAGTTGTCCTCGATCGCGGGCCGGTCAGCGACGTAGCGGTAGCGGAGCCCCGCCGTCACCGCCCCGAGATCCCGGAGGGTGAGACCGCCCGTGGAAGCCAGGGTGGGGGCGAGGGGGATGTAATTCCGCCCCTCCGGCTCATCGCGAAACCGCCCGCGGGCGAGGTTGAGGTCGAGATCGGCCCAGAGCCAGGGCGCGAGCTGGAGCCGCCCCTCGATATCGAGCCCCACCCGGCGCGTGCGCCCGCTCGGCTCCGTGGTCCCTTCGTCGCCCGCCCAGATCAGTTCGCTCTCGAGATCGAGACCCCAGAGACTCGCTGCCCAGCTCCCCCCGGCCCAGGTGTACCGGGCCCCGACCTCGACGCTGATCGCCCGCGGTAGCACCCGGCCGCGGGCCGAATCGTTCACCGCCGCGCGGGCATCGTTGGAATGGAAGCCCGCGCCCGTGTTGCCGAACAGGGTGGCGTGCCGGCCGAGGTCCAGTGCCAGGTTGAGCTTGGGACTCACCCGGCCGGCGATCCGCTCGCCGCTGGGATGTGGCAGGGCGGAAGTGGCACGCTGCAGGTGGTCGGCCACCCCGAACCGGAAGAGGTCTCCCCTGAGCCCGAGTTGAACCCGCAGGGCCGGTCCCAGATTGAGGTCATGCTTGACCCAGGCGAACCCGTGATACTGGCGCACCCGGGCATCCACCAGCGGGCCGAGTACCCTCCGCCGCGTCTGGCGGCGGAGCGCCAGGTCTGTAAGATCGGCCCGAGCACCCCCCCCCACCTCGAGTCGGCCCAGTGGCGCCGGAACCGCGAGCTGGGCCCCGACTCCGGCGAGCAGGCGGTCGTCCACCTGCTCGATCCCGTCCCCGTTCACCGAGTCGGCCAGGAAGAAGGTGAAGTTCGAGAACAGGCGGAACCGGTAGCGGGTGAGAAAGGCGCTGGCCTCCCATCGGCGCGCCCCGCCCGCGGTGGACCGCAGGCCGGCCTGGAGGTCGTAGCGGCCGGTCCGCCCACCCTCGGTCGAATCAATGGCGCCGAAGCGGCTGATCAGTCCGGACCGCACGGCGCGCGCCGGGACCTGACCCGAGGCATTCCAGGTGGAGTGGAAGCCTGAGGCGCTCATCACGAGCTGCGTGGCGGGCCCCAGGGGAGCAGTGAACTTGGCGAAGCCGTTGTAGCGCTGGTAGTCCTGCGGCGACTCGAAGGGCCCATCGCTGTGGTGCGCCGACGCCGCCAGGTAGCCGCCCGCCGCCGCGGCGCCCCCCCCGAAGGGGGCGAGCAGGGTGCCGTGGACCGTGTGGAAGCTGCCGCCCCGGACCTGGATTTCGCCGTGGGGCAGGCGATCGTAGGTCGCAAACCGCACGGCCCCAGCGGTGGCGAAGTCGCCGTCCGCTGCATCGAAGGGACCCTTGCGCACTTCCCCGCGCGCCACGACCTCGGGCATCAGGAAATGCAGGTCGGCGTACCCCTGGCCGTGGGCGTGGCTCACCATGTTGACCGGGACCCCGTCCACCGCGATCGCCACATCGGTCCCGTGATCGGCGTCGAACCCGCGCAGGAAGATCTGCTCCGCCTTGCCCCCGCCCGCGTGCTGCGCGATGACGAGGCCGGGCACGAGGCGGAGCAGTTCCTGCGCGGTCTCCCGCGGCCGGAGATGGATGTCAACTTCCCGGACCAGGCGCGAGGACCCTGCGCTCAGGGCGGGATCGCTCGCCACGACGAGGGGCGCGAGAGTCACCGCGCTTTCCCGAAGCGCGATCACCACCTCCTCCCCCTCTGGCTCCACCACCAGCGTCAAGGGCGCGAACCAGATCCGCGCGGCCAGCAGACGGACACGGCTCGCGTCCGCGGGCCGCGCGCACCAGCCGGTCGGGCCGGAGCCAGACACCGCGCGCACTCGCCC
>JBBIMQ010000011.1:0-552 GCA_037444345.1 Gemmatimonadota bacterium
CGGGACCAAGGGCTTCTTCCTGACGGGAGTGGCCTACACCGCCCCGGTCTTCGCCTACTTCCTCTTCCAGATGGTGTTCATGGACACCGCCGCCACGATTCCCACCGGGGCGCTGGCCGAACGCTGGAAGTTCTCGTCCTTTGCGGTGTTCAGCCTGTTCGTGGGCGCGCTCATCTACCCGGTGTACGCCAACTGGACCTGGGGTGGGGGCTGGCTCTCCCAGTTGGGGAGCAACCTCGGACTGGGGCACGGCCACGTGGATTTTGCCGGTAGCTCGGTGGTGCACATGACCGGGGGCGTGATGGCGCTCGTGACCGCCAGGCTTCTCGGGGCCCGGCGCGGCAAGTACAACCCGGATGGCTCGGTGAACGCGATCCCGGGGCACAACATCCCGATGGCGATGATCGGGACGTTCATCCTCTGCTTCGGGTGGTTCGGCTTCAACGCGGGTTCCACGTTGATGGGGACCGACGTGCGCATCGGCGTCATCGCGACGAACACGATGCTGGCTGGGGCCGCGGGCAGCGTGGCCGCAATGCTTTACATGTGGCT
>JBBIMQ010000011.1:610-14535 GCA_037444345.1 Gemmatimonadota bacterium
GTCTGGTGGGCATCACGGCGCCCTGCGCCTTCGTCACCGCTCCGTCGGCGGTGCTGATCGGCGCTGTGGCCGGGGTCCTGGTCTGCTGGAGCGTCTTCTTCTTCGAGCGGAAGGCGAAGATTGACGATCCGGTCGGCGCGATCTCGGTCCACGGGGTGAACGGTCTCTGGGGTATTCTGGCCCTTGGCCTGTTCGCCGACGGGACCTACGGGGCCGGGTGGAACGGGGTGGAGGGAAACGTGACCGGACTCTTCTACGGTGATGCGGGGCAGTTCGTGGCCCAGGTGATCGGCGGCGCTGCCAACGTCGTCGTCGTCGGGTTGCTGACCCTCGCCGCGTGGGGCATCACGGCGCTCGTCACCCGGGGGCACCGGGTCTCGGCTGGCGCCGAGTCGCAGGGGCTCGACCTCCCGGAGATGGGGGCGCTGGCCTATCCCGACACGGCCGACATTGCCTCGGCCGTCGTTCTCGCCGCAACCAGTTCCGGCGCCGAGCGGCGCGCCGCCTGACCCGAACGGAGGGCACCATGAAACTCATCAGCGCGGTGATCCGGCCCGAGCGACTGCCGGCAGTGAAGGAGGCGCTGTTCCGGGCCGGGGTCACCGGCATCACCATCTACCGCGTGAGCGGCCACGGCGGCGAGCGCGAACTGGTGGAGCACTACCGGGGCGCGGACGTGCTGCTCGAGTTCCGCGAAAAAGTGAAGCTCGAGATGGCCTGTTCCGAGCCGTTCGTGGAACCCACCATCCAGGCCATCCTGAGCTCCGCCCGCACCGGCGAAGTGGGGGATGGCAAGATCTTCGTCCAGCCGGTCGAGCGGGTGGTCCGGATTCGCACCGGCGAGCAGGACAACGCGGCGCTCACCCCGGTCACGGCCGACGAGGTGCAGCTCAGAGCCCTGAGAGCGGCGAGCTAGGCGAGCGCCGGCCAGGAGCCGGCAGGGAACGGGAGCGGTCGGTAGAGGCGGGAGGGATCCCCGCTGCGCGGCTGAGGCCGGCCTCTACCCGCCGTTCCCTTCCCGGTCCTGCCGCCGCACGCCGCCCACGTCCACCGACCCTTCCGCCCTCCAGCCGTCCGCCGCACCGATCCACAGGGACCCTCCGGCCAGGGCTCAACCAGCGCCGGGGACCGTTGCCCCCTGCGACGTTCCTCCCTCCCGCGGCATCCACTCCGGGCAGACGACCGACTCGGAGATTCCAATCATGAACTGCCGGTGGATGATCGGGGCGGGGGCGCTTGCGCTCTTCGCGGGCCTGCCGCCTGACCTCGCGGCCCAGGAATACAAGTTCCGGATGGAAGGTCCCTCTCGCGCGCGGCTGGGTGTCGTGGTCCGGCTCAGGGCGGACCGGGAGAATGATCGGCTCGGGGCCACGCTCACTGATGTCCTTCCCGGGAGCCCGGCGGAGCAGGCGGGGCTCCAGGAGGGCGACATCATCACCCGGTTCAACGACACCCGGCTCGGTGGGGTGAAGGCGGACGAGGAGGGCCAGTCAGGCCCGGGCCTCAAGCTGGTGGAGCTGGCCCGGAAACTGGAGCCCGGCGATACCGTGCATCTGGAGTACCGACGCGGCGCCAGCACGCGCCAGGCCACCGTCGTGGCGGAGGCATGGCCAGGTGGGTTCGGCCTCCGGGGCCGGGGGTTCGAGTTGATGATCCCGCCCGGGATGCGAGGGTTCGAGCTGCCTGAACTCGATCCCGAGCGGGATTTCCGGTTCTTCGTGGGTTGGGGGCGCGCGGGCCTCCAGCTGGCGGACATGAACGAGGGGCTGGGCCAGTATTTCGGCACCTCGACCGGGGTGCTCGTGCTCCAGGCGCCCCGCGACACCTCCCTCGCGCTCAAGCCCGGGGACGTGATCCTGAGTATTGGCGGGCGCGAGCCGCGTTCCGCGCGGCACGCCGAACGGATTCTGGCGTCCTACGACGAGGGTGAAACCGTGAAGCTCGAGATCATGCGCCAGAAGCGCCGCGAAACGGTGACCTGGACGGTGCCGGAGCGGGAGCGGAAGTCGAAGCTGGAGCCCCGGCGGCTCCGGATGCGGCTCCACCCGGCCGTGGAGGCCACGGCCCGGACGTAAGAAGCGGCGTTCGTCTCGGTGGCAGGTTGCCGGTGGCGGGGTTAGGGGATCGCGCGCGAGAAACCGCACTGCTGGCCCCGGGGTTCCCTTCCTGCCGGCGCCAGCCGGGGGAGGCGCCAGCCAGGGGGAGGGAGACCGGCCCCGTCACCGGCCCCCCGGCCCCCCGGCCCCGCGGGGCAGGCCGGGGCGACGGCGGGAGGTCTGGACGGTTGAAAACCCGGGCTCAGGGGCTGTGTGACATCCCGGCGCGGTGCGAGGGCCTCAGCCGGCTCACCACCGCGGTCACGTTGTCGCTCCCCCCGCGCTCCAGCGCCAGCCCGATCAGGTCGTGACAGATCCGTTCGGCGCTGCTCGTCCGAACCAGGTGTTCCCGGGTTTCGGCGTCGCTTAGGTGCTTGGTGAGGCCGTCGGTGCAGAGCAGCATGATGTCCTCCCGGCGGCAATCGCTGGTGAACACGAACGGCTCCGCGCGCCTTCCGCCCAGCGCGCTGTAGAGGACGTGGCGCAAGGCGATCGCTGGAGCTCTTCCAGGAACGCGGGTTCCGCCTCGGGCTCCAGATCAGTGTAGAGGTCCATGGCGTCCACCACGTAGTCCACGATGGCGCGGAGCGCGGTGCGGCTCACCTCCTTGCCGCCGGGGGTGCCGCCCACCCCGTCCGCCACGAGGAACACGTACCCCCGGCTGGGGCTCGTCAGGCGACCGAGCGCCTCCTCCGGCAGGCTGCTGCGGTGAACCTGCATCGTCTTGTGCAGGCTCGCGATCAGGAAGTGATCCTGGTTGTCCCGGCGCACGCGGCCGGGGTGGGAGAGCCCGCAGAGGTCGAGGTCTTCCCGGGTGGGCTGCCGGCGCGGGGCGGAGTCGGCCTGGGAGGTCATGCCAACCGCCGAAAGAGCGGGGTTCAGGGAAGATACTGCGCGCCGGGCCGCGGCGCCTCCAGGTCAGTCCGAACCCTGGTTCCCTGAACCCCGCCCCGAGCCGCTCCCGGGCCGGCTAGGGAGAAATACGATCCGGCCCGCCCTGATCCTGGAGACGACCGGGTGCCGCCAGCGTGGACGCCGAGTCGCGAGGCCGGGGCCGACCGCAGGCCTGGCGGCCGGGTCCGGCGAGCTCGCTACCGCCGGCCCTCCTCCACCGCGATGAGGTACCTCGATGGCTCCCAGAACTCCCGCTCCGACGCGATCCGGATCCGGCCGCGGACCCTCCCGTTCCGGCTCACCGGCTCCGCCAGCGAGGCCAGGTTCTGCGGGGTGACAATGCGGTAGGTGCGGGTGGAGTCGGGGAGCTGGATTTCCCTGATCCGGCTCCGGTCAATCGAGGTGAACTCGCCCAGCGGGGGACTGGAAGCCGGCCGGACCCGCCGCCGGCCCACGAGCGGGAAGCTCCGGCCCCCATCCTGCACCAGGACGCCGCGGGCCAGGAGCTCCCTCCGGCTGCCCGCGACGTAGTAGGCCGTGTTCCGGTCGTTGGTGAGGGAGGAGACGCTGTCGGCCAGCGCCAGGTTGGCCGCGGAAAGGTCGTCTAGCTGGGCTGCGAGACCGGCCAGCGCCTCCTTCTGGATTTCCGCGGTGCGCTGGAGGTCGGCGATGAGTGCCGCCGCCCGGGCCAGCTCCCCGCCCAGGCTGTCGCGCTGCTGGGCGAGCCGCCAGGCCCGCCGCTGGCTCGCGGCCAGGCGGGACTCCGCCTCCTCGAGCCGGGTGGCGACCTCCCGCACGCGGGCGAGGACCACCTCGCGATCGGACAGGGTGATCTGGAGATCGGGGGACTCAGGGGTCCCTCCGCGTTCGGGCCGCTCGAACCGAGCCAGTTCCCGACCGATCTCCGCGACGACTCGACCGGTCTCCGCCAGCTCCTGGAACAGACTGTCGCGCTGGGCGGCGGCCTCCAGGAGGTCGAGCCTGGGCGCGAGGTCTCGAGGCAGCCGGGACCTGGATTCGCAGGCGAGCGCGAGGAGTGCGCTGGTGAAGATCCAGGCCTGGTGGGCAACGGGACGCATGGGGAAACTCCTTTCTCGAAGCGTGGCTCCGGAGGCGCGTGGCGAGCGGCCGGAGCCGGCTGCCGGGGCCTCCGGCGGACTGCCGCCGGCCGCCCGCGAACCGGGGCTGCTCACTACAGTAGTGCGCCGAGGTTACGGAGCCCGAGCCGGGCGGTGACGAGCGCCTAACAAATAGATGAGCTTCGCCCCACTGCCGTCCCCGCCCCCCGGGGGCCAGTCGCCTCGAGCTGTGACCCGCGTCACGGTGAGGCGCCCGGGCGCCACTCAGGTTGAGCTTTCCCGGGCCGGCCTCGCCGGGCGGGAGGTGTCGGAGCAGGTGAACGATGGCAATCCCGGTGCTGGCCGCCGACACCCGTTCCACCTCCGGGCGGGCTCCGGGCTCGAGCTGGTTTCACTTCGAACTGTGACGGGACCAAGACATGCGACACTTGAGGAAACTCGCGCTGCCGGTGGTGGCCCTGGCCGCCCTCGGGTGCAGCGATGACGGTCAGAGCCCCGGCACCGGCAAGCTGACGGTGCTGCTCAAGGATGCTCCCGGCGACGTCGTGGCAGCGGTGGTGACCATCGCCGAGGTCAACCTCCAGGGAACTGGGGGCACCCAGGTGCTGAGCAGCGGAGCGGTGACGACCAATCTGCTCACCCTGGCCTCCGATGCCGCGACCCTGGTGCAGGACGCGGTGGTTCCCGCGGGGAGCTACAGCCAGCTCCGGTTCGTGATCTCGGGAGCCTACCTCGAGGTGGACAACGGCGATGGGACCACGAGCCTGTACGCCTCCTCGCCGTCCTACCCGGGACTTCCACCCGGCGCCCAGGTGGCCGGGCAGCTCCAGATGCCGAGCTTCGGCCAGAGCGGGCTCAAGGTGACCCTGCCGGGCAACGCCCTCACCATCCCGGAGGGAGGGAGCAAGGTGGTGGTGGTGGATTTCGATGTGTCCCAGAGCTTCGGGCGGCAGGCCGGCGGATCGGGCCAGTGGGTGATGCACCCGGTCGTTCACGGCGCCGACATCACGATCACCGGCTCGGCGAGCGTTCGTCTTGCCCTCGGCGCGGGCGTCACCCTGCCCGCCGGCGCGACCCTGGACGGGTTCAGCGCCACGCTCACGGCGAGCGACGGGGGCAGCACCACGGCGTCCTTCGCCGACCCTGACAGCGACGGCACCTTCGAGGCCCGGTTCGCCTACCTCACTCCGGGCGACTACACCGTGACCCTAACCCCGCCGGCCGGGATCGCATCGTTCACGACCGCGCCCGCCTTGCCGGCGACGCTGGCCGTGCAGGCCGGGGCCACGGCGACTCTGACCTTCGCGATCACGGCGGCGAGTTAGGTCCGCTCGAGGCGGTTGGCGGAAAGGCCCGCGGCGGTGGCGGGCCTTTCCGGCAACCGGTCAGCCGCCGGCGAAGCCCAGCGCCTTCTCGAGGGCGCGGAGTGCCGCCTCGCCCGGAACGGTTCCCTGTGCCACCCGCGCCGAGCCCCCGCCGCGGCCGCCCACCGTGGCCAGCGCGCCCTTGAGTACCGCTCCCGCGTCCATCCCGGAATCGGAAGCGGTGGCCAGGACCACGGTGATGGCCGGATCCGCCGGCAGGGTGGCGAACAGGATCGCCCGCGACTCCGCGGTCACCGCCTGGGCGATGGTTCGGAGGTCCTCCGCCGAGTCGCAACGATAGACCAGGCGCCGCAGGCCGTCGGGCCCTGGGGGGGCGGCATCCAGGAGCGCCCCGAGGCGGTAGCGGGCGAGCGCCTCCCGCAGCGCGGCAATGGTGGTCCCGGCGTCTCTGACCTCCCGTTGCAGCCGCTGGACCAGGGCCGCGAGCTCGCTCGGGTGCGCCGAGCACAGCGTGCCGAGCCGGGCGAGGGTCTCGTAATCGGCGCGGGCCGCGCGTATGGCGCGGGCCCCGGCCAGAAACTCGACCCGGGCCTGCTTCCTCACCCGCTCGACCTTCCGGAGGAGAATCGCCCCGATCTCGCCGGTGGCCCGGACATGAGTCCCGCCGCAGGCACTCCGGTCCAGCCCGGCGATGCTCACGATGCGGAGGAGGCCGGACCGCTGGGGCGCTTTCCGGAGGTCGGCCGCCGCCGTCGCCTCCACGAAGCCCACACTGACCGGCCGATTCTCGGTGATCGCGGCATTGGCCCGGGCTTCCGCCCGAGCTGCCTGTTCCGGTGAGACTGCGCCGGTCGCGAGATCCAGGGTCGAAACCTCGGGGCCGAAATGGACGCTGGTCGTGGCCCAGCCGAACAGATCGGCGAACACCGCCGACAGGAGGTGCTGCCCGGTGTGCTGTTGCATGTGATCGAAGCGGCGGGCCCAGTCCACTTCGCCACGGACCCGGGTCGCGGTGAGGGGCCGGTCCAGCAAGTGGGCGATGCGGGTTCCCTCGTCCACTACCTCCAGCACCAGCGCCTCGCCCAGCGCCCCGGTGTCGCAGGGCTGGCCGCCAGAAGTGGGGTAGAAGGCCGTGCGATCGAGGTAGAGGCGCCGGCCACCGTCGGCGCGCTCGACCACTTCGGCCTCGAACCTGGTGAGGTAGCTATCGGTATAGTAAAGGCGTTCGGTCATGGGCGCGGCATCAGGGGAAGATGCCGAGCGTCTCGTAGCTCAGCGCGACCTTGTCGATCGCCACGATCATCGCGGCGGTGCGGAGATCAATGGCGCCTCCATGCTGGAGCCAGACCTCGCGGATGGGGTGATAGGCGGCCACCATGGTCTCCTCCAGACCGGAATTCACCAGGTCCTCCTCGTCCGCGCCGCGCGTCAGGCGCTCGGCCTCTTCCGGGGTGAAGCGGCGCCCGGTCAGATCTTCCACTGCCTGAAGCAGCCGGCCGAAGGCGCCCTGTTCGAACCGCTTCGACATCCGGCCGAAGCGCACGTGGCTCAGATTCTTGACCCACTCGAAGTACGACACGGTCACCCCGCCGGCGTTGATGTAGGCGTCGGGAATCACCATGATCCCCCGCTGCCCCAGAATCTCGTCGGCTTCGGGGGTCGTGGGGCCGTTGGCGGCTTCCACCACCAGGCGGGCCTTGATCCGGGGGGCGTTCTCGGCGGTGATCTGGCGTTCCAGCGCCGCGGGCACCAGGATGTCGCAGTCGAGTTCCAGCGCTTCCTCGCGGCGGGCCAGGTTGGTGGCGCCGGGGCAGTCCAGGATCCGTCCATGCTCCCGGCGATGGGCCATGACCCGCTCGAGGTCGAGCCCGTCTGGGTTCGCGATCGCGCCCTCCGACTCGGCGAGCCCGACCAGCACGGCACCCCCTTCCTGGAAGAACCGCGCAGCGTGATAGCCCACGTTCCCCAGACCCTGGACCACCACCCGCTTCCCCTCCAGCCCCGGCGAGAGGCCGAGCCGCTTCATGTCCTCCGCGATCGAGCAGGCCTCCCGGACCCCGTAGTACACCCCGCGACCCGTCGCCTCGAGCCGGCCCCGGATGCCCCCCTGGCTCACCGGCTTGGCGGTCACGCACCCGATCGCGTCCAGCTCGCCGGGCTTGAGTTGCATGTAGGTGTCGGCGATCCAGGCCATCTCGCGGGGGCCGGTCCCCACGTCCGGCGCCGGGACGTCCAGCCCCGGCCCCATGAAGTTCTTCCGCACCAGCTCGAAGACGTAGCGCCGGGTGATGCGCTCCAGCTCGGCGGGAGAATATTGCTTGGGGTTGATCCGGATGCCGCCCTTGGCCCCGCCGAACGGGACGTCCACCAGGGCGCACTTGTACGTCATCAGCGCCGCCAGGGCCTGGATCTCGTCCGCGTCCACGTCGGGGGCGTACCGGATGCCACCCTTGCAGGGGAGCTTGTGGTGGCTGTGCTCGGCCCGCCAGGCGTGAATGACCTCGATGCGACCGTCGTCGCGCTTGACCGGGAAGCTGGTGTAGAAAACGTTCTTGCAGGCCTTGATGTTGGCGAGCAGCGTGGCATCGTGCCGCGTGAAGCGCGCCGCGCGATCGAACGCCAGGTTGACCTGCTCCAGAAAGCGAGTACCGATGGACATGACGACTGGCTCGGAGAACGGGACGAAAAGGGATAGCGCGGGGATTCCGCCCTCGCCAGTGGCCTCGAGGCCGCCTGCCGGGCTCCGGTAGGTCCGGCGCCGTGCCCGCCGAGTATCGCCCCCACGTTCTCGGGGTGGACGACGCCCCGTTCGAGAAGCGCCAGACGCAGCCGGTGCCGATCGTGGCCGTCACGATGGAGGCCGCTCACCAGCTCGAAGGAGTGGCGATCGGTTCGTTCCCGGTGGACGGCGAGAACGCGACCGACTACCTGGCCGCCTGGATCGCGACCCTGCGTACCCGCCCCTCGCTTCAGGCCGTCCTGCTGGGCGGGATCACGATCGCGGGACTCGGGGTGGTAGATCTCCCGTCCCTGGCCGAGCGGACCGGCTTGCCGGTGCTGGCCGTGACCCGCCGCAAACCGGACAACGCGGAGGTCCTGGCCGCGCTCCGCTCGGCGGGGCTGGCGCATCGGATCCCCGTGGTGGAGCGTTCGCCCCCGGCCCACCGGGTCGCCGACGGGTTGTACCTCGCGGCGGCCGGGGCGGATCGGTGGCGGTCGGAGCGGATCGTGCGAGCCACGCTGGGCAAGTCCCGGCTCCCCGAGCCGCTCCGGGTGGCGCACATGATCGCCGGCGCCATCGCCACAGGAGAGTCGCGGGGGCGGGTGTAGCAGGTCCTGGGTACCCGCCGTGGTGCCGGCGGCGGGTCGGAGGTTGCACCGCCAGCGGTCGGCCGGTCCTGCCGGGCGGGTGCTGCGCCGGCGCGGGGCGATCCTTCCGCCCGGCGCCCGGCTATTATACGCCGTCTCCGCGCTCGGTCGGTGTCCGCGATTCCCTGCACCCTGCCTGACAGCAGTCCCGGCCTGCTCCTCCGGCCCGACGGCGCCTTCGCCCTGCTCGTGCTGGCGCACGGGGCCGGGGCCGGGATGGAGCATCCCTTTCTCGCCGGCCTTGCCACCGCCCTGGCCCGCCGCGGGGTGGCGACGCTGCGCTATCCCTTCCCCTATCTGGAGCGAAAGGCGGGTCGCCCCGATCCTCCGGCCGTCCTGGTGCGGCGGGTGCGAGCCGCGGTGGAGTTCGCCGGGAGCCAGGGGGCGGTGCCGCTCTTCGCGGGGGGCAAGTCGCTGGGCGGAAGGATGACCTCGACCGCGCAGGCGGAGGACCCGCTCCCCGGCGTTCGCGGGCTCGTGTTTTTCGGGTTCCCCCTGCATCGGCCCGGGCAGCCGGGCCTCGCCCGCGCCGAGCACCTGGCCCGGGTGTCGCTTCCCATGCTGTTTCTCCAGGGTACCCGCGACCCGCTGTCCGAGCTGGGGCTCGTCCGGGCCGTGACGGGTCGGCTGGCTCCCCGAGCCACGCTCCACGTCGTGGACGGAGCGGACCATGGGTTCGCGGTGCTCAAGCGGTCGGGCCGGACCGGCGGCGAGGTGATCGAGGAACTGGCGAGCGTGGCGGCCGACTGGATGGGAGCCCTGCTCGCGTGAGGTGCCGGCGCCGGTGAACCTTGCTCCCACTGCCCGCCAGCGCCAGGCGATCGAGGCCCCGCTCGGTCCCGTGCTGGTGGTGGCGGGTCCGGGCGCGGGGAAGACCTTCTGCCTGATCGAACGGATCCGGTACCTGATCGCGGAGTTGGGCCTCGCCCCCGAGCGGATCTGCGCCGTCACCTTCACCAACAAGGCGGCGGAAGAGATCGCCCACCGGCTGGAGCTGGCGCTGGGCGACCGGGCTCACCAGATCACCCGCGGCACGCTGCACGCACTCTGTGTGGCACTGCTCCGGCGGCACGGAGCGGTTCTCCCGGTCCGGCCCGGTTTCGGCATCGCCGACGAGGAGTATCAACGGCTGGTCCTGCGCCGGCTCGGGGTGGAGGAGCGGCGCTGGGGCCAGCTGCTCGGGCTGTTCGGGCGGTACCGGCTGCAGGGGTACCCGCTCACCGCGGGAGACGAGGCGCTGTTCCGCCGCTACCGGGCCTGGCTCCAGAAGCGCGAACTCCTCGACTTCGATGAACTCATCCTCCGCACCGCGGATTTGCTCCAGGCTCACCCGGGTGTGGCCGCGGAGATCGGCGCTGCCTGGGACTACGTTTTGGTGGACGAGTTCCAGGACCTGAGCCCGCGGCAATACGACATCATCCAGGGGCTCGCCGCCCGGCATCGCAATGTCTTCGCGGTGGGAGACGACGAACAGTCCATCTACGCGTGGGCGGGCGCGGATCCCGAAGTGCTGCGGCGCTTCGCCCGTGATTTCGGTATCGCCGCCCCGATCGTCCTGGACGAGAACCACCGGACTCCATCCGAGATTTTCGGCCTCGCACGCCGGTTGCTGGGCGCCAACCCCCCGCTTTTCGCCAAGGACATTCGGGCCCGCCGGTCGTCAGGGCACGCAGTGCAGGTGCGGGGCTTTCCGGACGAAGGGGAGGAGATGCGCTGGCTCCTGGCCGACCTCGCTGCCGATCGGGCGGCGAGCGGGCTCGACTGGGGGGAGTATGCGCTGCTCTACCGGCGCCACGAGATCGGGAACGCGCTCGAGGGTGCCCTGGTGAGCGCCGGGATTCCCTGCCGGCTGGCCCGGGGGCGGGCGATCCTGGACGATCCTGTGGTGCGGTTTCTCGCGGCCGCGCTCCAGCTGATCCAGTCGCCTGGCGACCCGCTGGCGGTCGAACGGCTCGCCGAGCTGGTGCTGGGCCGCGAGCTGGTGGGGCGGATTCGCGCGACCCGCCGGCCGGAGGAGGAGTTCGCCGCGGCCCTTTCCCGCTACGCCCGGGGCCTGCCGCGCGCCGCGCCGGAGCGGAAGCAGGTCTGGCGCACTGTCTACACGATGGAGAACCTGGCGGGGCTCGCGGCCCGCCACGAGGACCTCACCTCCCTGGTGGAAGAGCTCCTCTCTCGACGAGTGGGCCCCTACCGCACTCCGCTCGAGGACCGGCAGGAGGAGCTGAGCGATCCGCTGGACCTTCCCGCGGCACGGGCGCTGGCCGCGGGGCTGGGGGGGGCGATGCACGGGAGGCGGCGGGTATGGCTTCCGTCGCTGGGCGGGGTGGAGATCGCCCTGCGCGGCATGCTGCTCGGGGCCGGCATCACGACCGCGGATTACCTCGGCCGCCCTGGGGCGAGCGGGCCTGAAATGCCGCGGGCCGATGACCTGATCCTGGGGAATCCGCCTGGCGGTGGGGAAGGGGGGCTTCCGCTCTCGCTCCTGGTCTTCAAGGCGCTCCAGCTGGTGCACTCGGGGCAGACCGACCAGGGCCTCCGGGCCTTCGTGGCCTTCGACCTCGAAACCACCGGGCTCGAGGTGGAGCGGTGCGAGATCGTGGAGCTGGCGGCGGTTCGGGTGCGGGACGGTGCCATCCGGGAGGAGTTCCATTCCCTGGTGTGGCCCCGGGTGCCGGTGCACCCGGAGGCCACGCAGCGGCACGGGTACGCCGAGGCGGACCTCGCCGGCCAGCCGCGCTTCGAGGAGATCTGGCCCCGTTTCCGCGCCTTCGTGGGAGACGAGGTGCTGGTGGCCCACAACGGGCACGAGTTCGACGTGCCGGTTCTCTTCCGGATGGCCGCGGGTCTGGGGGGGGTGGATGGCCTGAGGTTTTTCGACACCCTTCCCCTGGCTCGTGCCCTGGAGCCGGGGAGCGCGCGGCTCGAGGCGCTGGCCGAGCGGTTCGGGGTGCCGCAGCCCCGGCCCCACCACGCCCTGGACGACGCTCGCGCGCTGGTCGGCGTTTACCTGGCGCTGGAGCGGCGGCGGGCAATCGTCGGGCGCAAGACCTGCCTCGCCAACCTGCTCGACTACCTGGCCCTCGGGCTGGCGCTGGAGGGAGCCGGGCGGCTCGACGGCGAGGCGGCCACGGTGTTCGGTGCCGCCCGGGGGTACGCCCTGGGCCGCTACAGCGACTGCCTGTCCTACTACGAGCAGGAACGCGCCTTCGCTCCGGGTCCCGCGCCCGACCTTGCCGAGGTGATCGAGCGGCTCGGCGGGCAGGCCCTCCTGGAACGGATCCGGGCTGAACGCCGGGCGGCGGACCGCTACCCGAGCACCCTGGCCCGGCTCCAGCCCTTCCTCCGGGCCAGTCGGGCGCCGACCCTGGGCGAGAGCATCCGGCGCTTCCTCGACCGGCTCGCCCTCACCACCTCGGAGGGCGTCGAGGCCGCCCCGCACCGGGTGAACCTCCTCACCCGCCGCTCGACCAAGGGGCTGGAGTTTTCCCGGGTATACATCGTGGGGGTGGAGGACCGGCAACTCCCCGGCAAGCGGGCTCTGGAGGAAAAGCGCACCGGGGAAATCGAGGAAGCCCGCCGCCTGCTGTACGTCGGCATGACCCGAGCCCGCGACCGGCTGGTGCTGACTCATGTGGAGGAGCGGAACGGGTGGCGCTGGGGGGGACGGAGTTTCTGGAGGAAATGGGGCTCAGGCCGTGAACGGGCCGGCCGAGCGGGCCAGCCGTCAGCCCTCGGCGCGGGCCGACGCCAGGAACGCCAGGGCCGCCTGGGGCCCGCTCTCCTCCCCCTCGTGCTTGAAGAACACGTAGACCTCGTCCCACGGCTGGGCCCGGATCCGCTCGGCCCAGGCGCGAAGGGCCGGGGGCGGATAGCCTGCCCGGTGGAGCCGCACGTAGCCCCAGGGTGCGGTGGCGACCAGCGGGGTCTCCAGCTCTTCCCCTTCCGCCACACACAGCGCGGCGCCGGCCTTGCGGAGCACCTCCCAGGTGGCGTCGCTGAACCAGGTGGGGTGCCTGAACTCGAACGCCGCTCTCCAGCGCCGGGGCAGGAGCTGGAGGAAAGCCTCGAGCCGGGGCACGTCCTGTTTCAGGTTAGGCGGGAGCTGAAACAGGGTCGGTCCCAGCCGCTCTCCCAGCGCCGAGGCGACCCGCAGGAAATACCCGAGCGCCTCCTCGGCTCCCTGAAGCCGGTGGTGGTGGGTGATGCGCTGGGGCGCCTTCAGCGCGAACCGGAACTCCGGAGAGACCTGGCCGGCCCAGGTCAGCAGGACGCTCTCGCGAGGCATCCGATAGAACGTGTTGTTGATCTCCACCGCGGGCAATCGCTCCGCGTAGGCGCCGAGCATCCGGTCGTCCGGGAGGCCCGAAGGATAGAAGCTTCCTTTCCATTCCTTGAAGGCGTAGCCGCTGGTGCCGGCCAGAACGCGCCTGGCCTGTTGCCCCCGATCCGTCACGCCCGCCCTCCCTTCCTGGCTCTGCCGCCGCCCCGCTCCCCCGGGCGGGGCTGCTATACCTGTGCCCGCCGCTCGGCCGCCATGAGCCGGCCCTCGCTCCCGGCTCCGCGGGCGCCGGGATCGCCCAGCAGGCGCTCGACCTCGAGGGCCGACAGCGGGGGGGCGAAGTAGTACCCCTGGCCGTACTCGCAGCCCAGCTCGCGCAACCCGGCCCACTGCTCGGTCACTTCGATGCCCTCGGCAATGGTGCTGAGCCGCAGGGTTTCGCCCAGGCCGATGATCGCGCGGGTCAGGGCGGCGCGTTCCCGCCCGAGGCCGATCTGCTCCACGAAGGGGCGGGCGATCTTGAGCAGGTCAATGGGGAAGCGCTGGAGGTAGCTCAGCGAGGAGTAGCCGGTGCCGAAGTCGTCAATGGCCAGGCGGAACCCCAGGTGCTTGAGGTGCTGGAGTTCCTCGAGCGTCTCGTCGGTCTGCTGCATGAGCACGCTTTCGGTGATCTCCAGGATCACCGCGTGCGGATCGGCTCCGGTGACCCGGAGCGCCTCCCGGACCTCGGGTCCGAGGGTGGGAACCTGGAGCTGGCGGCTGGAGATGTTCACGCAGACGACGAGGTCGGCCTCGGGATACCGGGTGCGCCAGTGGCGAAGTTGCCCGAAGGCCTCCCGGAGGACCCACCGGCCCAGCGGGACGATCAGCCCGTTTTCCTCCG
>JBBIMQ010000011.1:14545-18092 GCA_037444345.1 Gemmatimonadota bacterium
AACTGGGCCGGCAGGAGGAGGCCCTGGTGGGGATGGGCCCAGCGCAGCAATGCCTCGACGCCGAAGAGCCGTCCGGTGCGTAGCGAGTAGATCGGCTGGTAGTGAAGCACCAGCTCGCCGCGCTCGGCGGCGCCCCGGAGTGCCGCCTCGGTTTCCAGCACGGCCATCGCGGCGGCATGCAGCCGGGTGTCGTACTGCTTGTAGCCGCCCTTGCCGGCGCGCTTCGCTGCGTACATGGCGGCATCGGCGTTGCGGAGAAGGTCGTCGGCCGAATCTTCGCCGCGGGAGGTGGCGACCCCCATGCTGGCCCGCACGCTCACTTCGTGGCCCGCCACCTGGAACGGCTCCGCCATGGCGTTCCGCAGGCGTTCGATCACCTGGAGGCAGCCATCCTGTCCTCCCACGTTCTCGACCAGGATGGCGAACTCGTCGCCTCCCAGCCGGGCCACCGTATCGGTGGCGCGGGCCGCCGTCTGGAGGCGGCCCGCCACCTGCATGAGGAGCTGGTCGCCCTGGCTGTGCCCGAGGCTGTCGTTCACCCGCTTGAAGTCGTCGAGATCGAGGAAGAGCACGCCCAGGTCGCGCCGGGCCCGCTGGGCCAGGAGCAGAGCGTGGGCCACGCGATCGCGGAAGAGGGCCCGGTTGGCGAGTCCGGTGAGCGAGTCATGAAAGGCCTGGTGGGTGAGCTGTTGCTCCAGCCGCTTGCGCTCGGTGACGTCCCGGCTGTTGAGCACGATGCCGCCCACGCTGGGATCGTCGAGCAGATTGTTGCCGGTGGTTTCCGCGAAGCTCCAGCTCCCGTCCGGGCGCCGCACCCGCCACTCCAGGGGCGGGGTGACGCCCGGGGTGCGGGCGGTGTCCTGCAGAAAAGAGCGCACCAGCTCGCGGTCTTCCGGATCGACCAGGGCCAGCAGGTCGCTGCCGGTGTGCTGGGCCGGGTCGTACCCGAGGACTCGATGCACGGCGGGGGAAACGAAGCGGACCAGCCCGTCGGGAAGCACCACCAGAATCACGTCGGACGAGTGCTGCACCAGACTGCGGAATCGAGCCTCGGTGCGCCGTTCCGCCGCCTGCGCCAGGAGCCGCACGTTCTGGCGCACCGCCAGATACTGGCGGCCGAGCACCAGCAGCGTGATGGCCACGGCGCCGAGCGCGAGGCCGCTCAACGGGGTAGTCCAGAACGCGAGTGCGGTGCTGAAGAGAAGCCCGTAGGTGATCGCGACCGTGAGATAAGGGAGCGGGCTCACCGGCGCGGGGGTGGGGTGGTCCCGTGGCGCGGCCGGGGCGCGCACCGGCCAGCGCCAGTAGACCTCCATGCTCGAGACCAGCGCGAGATACACCACCAGGTAGACGGCATCGGTCCAGGCCATCCCCCGGCGGCCCGCTTCCAGCTGGACGAGCCCAAAGGTGAGGTCCGCCACGATGCTGAGCAGTATGCCGCCCGCGAGCAGGGCGAACGCGGTCCGGTTGCCGTCGGCGGGCCGCTGCAGCATGACGGTGGTGAGCCCGTAGAGCAGGAGCAGGCTGGCCAGCGGATAGGCATAGGCCAGGGCCGTCTCGGCCAGGTCGTTCCGGCCGGTCTCGGTCCCGGGCCAGATCACGAAGAACCAGATCGTCACCCCCGCCCCGAGCAACACCATCGCCGCATCCAGGCCGAACTGCCAGCGCTCGTGCGGCGCGCGCCGCGCCCGCGGGAGCGAGAGCAGCGCGGCGAGGAGCACCAGGTAGTCGGCCAGATAGAAGGCGTCCGCGGGCGAGACCACGGGGCTCTCGTTCCGAAAGACCTTGTACCCCAGGGAGAGCAGATTGCCGCACAGGACGAGGAGGGCGGAGAGCGCGACGAGGCGAAGCGCCTGGCGGACCTTGGGGTGAAGCTCCTCGCGTCCGGAGGCCAGGAGCGAAAGCCCGAGCAGCAGGGCGTTGAACGGAAGGAACGCCAGCTCGCTCACCAGGTCGCGGAGCGCGGGCTTGCCCGCCCCCGACAGCAGGAAGAGGGCGTAGCCCAGGGCATAGGCCGCCGCCCCCAGGGTCACCCACGGTATCCGGGCCCGGCGGTCCGCGATCCCGAACTCGTTCAACGTTTACCTCTCACGGCCCACCTCCCTGAGCAGCGGCCGGTACCGGCTCGCTTGCCGGAACGCTACCTGGCACTGGCCCGAGTGCTCGGCAAGCGGCGCGAGGTTGCACTGGGCGTCGGCAAACGGCGAGTCCGCCGCGATCGCCCGCCCGCAGGCCGCCAGGGCGCTGGCCCGCCCCGAATGCTCCAACACCACGCCGAGATCGAACGCCGCCACGGCCAGGCCGAGCTCGATCTCCGGCGCTCTGGCCCTGCTCCGCAGCACTAGGTCTCGGAACGAGAGCCGGAAGGGGTTCCCCGCCCCCGGCGCGAGCCTGGGGGTCAGGCCTTCGCCCGCTTCTTCGGCGCGGCCTTCTCGCCCGCCGCCTGCGGGGCCGGCTTGCGTCCCTCCGCAGGCGCCTGGCCGGCCTTGGCCAGGCTCGCCTTGAGGGCCTCCATCAGGTCAATGATCTTGGCCCCGGTGTCCGGCGCCGGCTCGGCGGTGATCTCGTGGCCCTCGACCTTGCGCTGGATGGCCTCCAGCACCCGGGCCCGCACCTGGTCGCTGTAGGCCTCCGGACGGAAGGTGTCGCTCGCCGCCTGCCCCACCAGCTGCTTGGCGAGCTCGAGCTCGGCGGGCTTGACCTCGCCCTCGCCCAGCGGAACCTCGGAGATCGGCCGCAGCTCGTCGGCGTAATGGAGCTGCTCCATGACCAGCCCCGGGCCGAGTGGTCGTACCAGGACCAGATGCTGTTGCCCTCGGGTGGCGAACTGGCCCAGTGCTGCCCGCCCGGTCTCCTGCAGGGCCCGGGCCAGGAGCCGGTAGGCCCGATCTCCCCCCTTGTCAGGCCCGAGGTAGTAGACTTTCTCCAGATAGATCCGATCCACCTGCGAGAGCGGGACGAACTCGGCAATGTCAATGGAATTGGTGGCCTTCTCCTCCAGCGCCTTCAGCTCCTCGGGCGTGAACATCACGTACTGCCCCATGGCGAACTCGTAGCCCTAGGCGATGTCGTCCTTCTCCACCACCACCCCATCCTTGGGACACACGTACTGCTGCTTGAGGCGGGTGCCGCACTGCTTGTGCAGCATATTGAAGGCAAGCGCCGCCGCCGGCTCGGCGGAGGAGTAGAGCTTCACCGGCACGGACACCAGACCGAACGAAATGGTCGCGGACCCGATCGGACGGGCGGTCATGGCAAAACCCGGGAGTCGTAAGCGATCGCTACGCTACGAACTTTCGCCAATGGGCGCAAGAGATCACTTGAAGTCAGATAGTCTAAGTGCCTATAGGGCAAAGCGTTCGGCCGACAAGACCACTGAGCCGTTCGGGGGAGACGCCGCCGCCCCCGCCTACCTGTTCGTGGTCCACAAGCACGCCGCGCGCCAGCTCCACTACGATCTCCGGCTGGAGATGGACGGGGTGCTCCGTTCCTGGGCCGTTCCCAAGGGGCCGTCCTTCGATCCCCGGGACAAGCGGCTGGCGGTCTT
>JBBIMQ010000012.1:0-2054 GCA_037444345.1 Gemmatimonadota bacterium
GTTGTTGAGGGACATAGGCCCCACTTTTGAGCGTTCCGACGTCTGTGCGCAACTGCTTCGAGTGCGCTTGTACGCCGACAAGCTTGGCGTCGCACCGCTCGACCGCGACGCTGCTTTGGAAGAGATCACCCGGCTGTTGAATTACCGGGTCGACGATCCTGAGCGAGCCCGCCACGGAGCCTTCTGGTTTGGCGCCAAAGGCGGCGATCTGCTGCCGTTCGTCAACCCCGTTTCCACGGCCTTCGGTTTTCAAGCCGTGGACATGTGGATTCGGGCTGAAGCGGGAGAATTCACGGCCAACCGCCACGAGCTGATTTGAACCGTCAAGTCAAAGTTGCCTTCGCCACCGGTTCGGAAGAATTGAACCGCCTCATGATCGAGCGGTTCCGGCTCCGGCCCAGGATGGCGATCACCTACCGCCGGCGCCCGTTCTTCGGCGCGTTCGACCCCGAGCTCCGCGTCACCTTCGACGGCCGCATCCAGTATCACCCGTCCCACTTCGACCTGGACCGGCCGTTCGAGATCGGGCGGTACGTGGTGGACCCCCGGGTGACGGTGCTGGAGGTGAAGTACGATCACCGGGCCCCGATCTGGCTCACCAAGACCATCTGCCGGCACGGGCTCAAGATCGTGCGGATGTCGAAGTATTGCTCCGCGGTGGACCGGCACTATTTCGGCGGCCAGAACACCTGAACCAGGCGCAGAGGAGGAAGAGGCGTGGACCAGTTCCTGACCCAGGCCGCGGGCGGCGACAGTTTCGGGTTCGGCGAAGTACTCGTGGCGCTCGCGCTGAGCCTGGCGCTCTGTCTCGTCACCGCGTACTTCTACCGGCAGTCCCACCGCGGGCTCTCCTATTCGGTCTCCTTCGTCCACGCGATGATCATCATGGGCGTGACGGTGTCGGTGATCATGCTGATCATCGGCAGCAACATCGCCCGGGCCTTCACCCTGGTGGGGGCGCTCTCGATCATCCGGTTCCGGAACCCGGTCAAGGATTCCCGCGACGTGGCGTTCATCTTCGTCACCATGGCGATCGGCATGGCGGTGGGGACCGGTTTCTACGTCACGGCCGTGGTCTTCACGCTGTTCATGGCGGCGGTGGCCTACGCCCTCACCCGGTTCGGGATCGGAAGCACGGCGCAGCGGGAGGTGCTCCTCAAGCTCCATGCGCCGGCGTCGCTCGACTACCACACGGCGTTCAACGAGCTCTTTTACCGCAACCTGCGCGAGCACGCGCTGCTCAGCGTCGAGTCGGTGGACGGGGGGACGCGCAACGAGCTCATCTACTCGGTGGAGTTCAAGCCCGGTGCCAGCGAGAGCGGCTTCCTGGGCGAGCTCAGGAACCTCACTCAGGGAGGGAAGGTCGCCTTGCTCACCGGGCAGGAGAACATTGACGTGTGAGTGAGGCAGGGCTGACGGAGCGGTTCCGGGGCTGGTTCCGCCGCCACGAGCGGGTGCTGGCGGGCCTGTACCTCGCGCTGGCGGGCCTGGTCCTCGCGGCCTTCGTGGCGCGGCCCACCCGGGTTGCGCTCCTCCGGCAGGCTGAACGGGCGGTCGCCTGGTGGGACGACCGCTGGAGCCGGCGGCTCGCCCGCGCGGAGGCCCTGGCCGCGGCTGGGCGCTGGGACCAGGCCGCCGCCTACCTGGAACGGCTCGACCGGATCTTCCCCGCGCGAAACGTGCGCCACGGCCGCGACAAGGAGCGGGAGCGGCTGCTCGAGCTGCTGGGCCTGAGCTACGAGGCCCAGGGGCGGCAAGGGCGGGCGATGGAGACGTACCGGCGCCTGACCGCCTTCGACTCGCTCAACTACCGGAATCACTTCGTCGAGGCGGAGGGCGCAGCCCGCCTGCTCAGTACCTGGGCCGAGGCGCCCGAGGCGAGGGACGCGTACGCCCGGGCGCTGGAACGGTTCCCCAGCCACCTCCCCTCGGTGCGCGGGGTGATCCGCTATTACCTCGACCGGGGCGAGTTCATCCCGGTGGTGCGGGCCTACGAACGCTACCTCGATGCCTTCCTGGTGCAGCGGGTCGCGATCGTGGCCGGACGGCAGACC
>JBBIMQ010000012.1:2071-17822 GCA_037444345.1 Gemmatimonadota bacterium
GCCAGTACGCATTGACGGGCGGCCGCACCGGGTCCGGGCGGTCTTCCCGGTGCCGGCGGAGAGCGGCGCCGCCCTGGCGATCCGGACCGGCGGGTTCCCGTTCCGGGTAGAAGCGATCGCCGCGCGCAATGCGCCACGGGCCGGGCAGGCCGAGGCGGTGCGGCTGCGAACGCTGGCGCAACCCGACTGGCAACTCGAGCAGGCCGCCGCCTTGCCGGGCGGGATCTTCCGGCCGCTGGTCGAGGCGGGCGGGATCCGCGCCGCGGGCCTGTTGCCCGCGGGCACCGTGGAACTCGTGCTCACGCTCCGGCTCTACAAGCCCGTGGACGCCGCGCTCTGGGCCGGGGTGGCCCGTAGCTACCGCAACCTGCTGGACCGGCCCGCCCTGGCGGACGCCGAGGCGCGTACCGCGCCGCTCCCCACCGACGAGGAAGCCGATCAGGTGATCGCCTGGCTGGTCCGGCCCCGCGACGACGAGGTCCCGCGCGATGAGTAGCCCGGCCCACACCCTGGCCCGGAGCCGGCCGCTCGGCCTGGCGGAGCGCGCGGCGCGGCTGTGGCGGTCGCTCCGGTTTCGCGACGCGGTCGTGCTCAGCGCGATTCCGCTCCTCGCAGCCCTGCTCCTCCTGGGCGACGCCGCCTGGCGGTACGGCCGGATCCGCCAGTTCGACGACTGGTGGGCGCGTACCCAGACCCTCCCGGGCCTCCTGAGCGCCCGGCTCCGGGCACTCCTCGCGCTTCCCCGCGCCGTGCGACTCCGGCAAGCCTTCGATCCCGCGGCGCGCGATCCGGGCATCCTCCGGCTCCTGGTCCCGGGTAACGCCTGGGATTCGCTCCAAGGCGACCCGCTCGCGCTGTGGGGGGAGTGGGTGGACGGCACCCTCGACTACGGCGGGACCACCATCCCGGTCCGGATCCGGAAGCGGGGCGACAACAGCATCCACTGGCTCACGGACAAGCGGACCCTCACCATCCGCACCCCGCGGGACCAGTTCTACAAGCGCTTCCGGACCTTCGGCCTGTCGGTCAAGGACGTTCTCCCGGCGTATCTGGCCAATCGCCTGGCGCGCGAGTTCGGCCTGCTCGCGCCGGAAACCGAGGTGGTGCCGGTCTTTCTCAACAACCGGTACTACGGCGTCTTTCGATTCATCGAGGTGCCGGACGAATCCTTTCTCCGGCCCTTCCCCCGGATGCCGGGCAACGTGTATCGCGGTGACCGGGCGGAACGGGGCGAGGCCTACAAGGGCGTGCCGCGCAACCTGTTCGAGAATCCCGTTCTCTGGGATCGCGCGGCGGCCAGCGATCGCTGGACCGGGGCGGGAGCCGGACAGATCGAGCTCCTCCTGGGCGACCTCGCGGGCACCACCTTTGACGACCACCTCCGCGTCATGGCCCGCCTGGACCGGGACGAGCTGGCCAGGCTGTTCGCCTATCTCCTGGTGGTCGGCGATCCGTATCACATGGACGGGGTGCACAATCAGCTCCTCTACGAGGACCCGAGCACCCAGCGACTCCACCCGATCCCGTGGGACATCCGCCTGCTCGAGCTGGATCGGCCCCAGCATGTGCTGAACGACCTGTTCCGGGAAGCTCTGCGCGATCCCTGGGTCGTGGACGGCGCCAATCGCGCCCTGGCCGCCGCCCTGGACGGCGAGGCGATCGTGCGGGTGGCCGACAGTCTGGCCCGAGGCGCGGAGGCCCGCTACGGCCCCTATTTCGAGTACGACCGGCTGCGAGCCGGTCTGGTGCCTGACGTGGGGTCCGCGGACCAGGCGGTGGCGATCCTCCGGCGCAACGCCCGGCTGCTCCGGCGCCGGCTCGAGGACGCGCGCCTGGCGGTGGCCGCGGGGTCCGGCCCGGTGGCGGTGCTCGATCTGGAGAGCCGCGGCTGGGCCGGCGCCGACCTCCAGGCGATCGTGCTGGGCGGCAGTCCCCCCGAACCCGCCAGTGAAAAGACCGCCTCGGCTGCCCCCCCGCGCCTCTACCGGGACGCGAACCTGAACGGCGTCCTCGATGTCGGCGACCCGCCGATCCCGGTGGAACTGCGGGGCGATCGGCTGGTCCTGCGCCGGCCGGAACCCCTCTACGCGGCCTGGAGCACGGAAGCGCCCGGAGTGGAGCCGGGCCGGGTCAACTACCGGTTCTTCCTGACCGGCCTCGCCCCCGGCCGCAAGCTCGGTGTCCAGGCTTCCAACCGGGTTACCGGAGGCCCGGCCACCCTGGAGCCACTCGAGCCCGGGGCGATCATCCGGCCGGGGAGCGGCTGGCACCCCTGGGAGTTCCCGGTGACCGTGCCCAAGCTGCACCGGTTCGCCGGCACGGTACGCCTGGCCGAAACGCTCCGCATCCCCGCCGGCGACACGGTCCGGATCGAGCCGGGGACCACGTTCCGCCTCGAACCCGAGGTGTCGCTGGTGATCGAAGGGCTGGTGCTCGCCGACGGCACGGCCGAGCAGCCGATCCGGTTCCTCCCGGCCCGGCCCGGGCGTCCCTGGGGGGCCCTGGCGCTGCTCGGCCCCGGGGCCGATGGCAGCCGCTTCCGGCATGTGGAGTTCGCCGGAGGTGGCGGCGCACTGGTGGACCGGATCGAGTACATCGGCATGGTGAACGTGCACCGCGCCACCGGGGTGCGCTTCGAGCACGCGACCTTCCGCGACAATCTCCGCAGCGACGACACGTTCCACGCCCTGCACGCAGAGGTGTCGCTCCGCCACTCCCGGTTCCTGCGGGCCAACTCCGATGCGGTTGACCTCGACATCTCGACGGGCGAGATCCGCGACACTCGAATCGAGGCGAGCGGCGGCGACGGCATTGACCTCATGAGCTCCACGCCGACCATCGCGGACACCTACATCAAGGGCTCCGGCGACAAGGGCATCTCCGTGGGCGAGGCGAGCGCGCCCCTGGTCTTCAATACCGTGATAGACAGTTGCGTCACGGGAATCGAGGTCAAGGACCGGTCGGCACCGGTCATCCTGAACACGCTGGTGCGCTGGAGCGGCGTCGGCCTCAAGGAACGGAGCAAGAACTGGCGGTACGGAGGCGGGGGCTGGGCCACGGTGGTCAACTCGCGCTTCGAGGGCAACCGCGTCCGGCTGGATCGAGATGGCGCCTCGCGCCTGACGATCCTCGGCGTCGAAGGGCTCGACAGCCTGGCCGCGCCGGCGGAAGCCGTCCCGGTTCCCTGGCTCTACGCCCGCTACGGCATCCGCCCGGCCCGCGCGGCGGTCGGCCCGATCGGCGCCTGGGACAGCGTGGCGCCGGTGCCGCCGGTCGAGCGCCAGCGATTCGAGGACGACTTCCGCGACATCTCGGGCGGCTGGGAGCCTGGGGCGGGGACGACCCGCCTCGAGAAACGGCGCGACGCGCTCCTCCTCCTCGCCGAGCGCACCCGCGGCACCGCCCGGCGGGCGGTGCGCTGGGACCTCGCCACGCCGGCCACGGCGGTACTGGAAGTGGCGGGCCGGGACCTCCAGCGCGCCCGGGTCGTCTTTGTGTCGGACCGCGGCGAAATGGCCCGGGAGTTCGATCCCGGCGACGACCTCGCCGCCTTCCGCCTCGTCACCGTGACCCTGCCGGCGGCGCGCTACTCGGCCGTGCGGCTGGAGGTGACGCCGCGCCCCGGGTTGAGCCACGTCCAGGCTCCCTCGGGCCTCTATGTGGTCCGTGCCGGGCGCCTGGACCTCCGCGGACTCGAGGTGATCCCTGGCCCCGCGGACCAGGCCCCCGCTCTCGCGGCCACGGCCCTCACCCGGAGCCCCTGATGCGCCCTGCCGCCCTGGCCTCGAGCCTCGTGCTTCTTGCCGCCGCCCTGCCCCTGACACCGCTCACCGCCCAGGCCCGGCCTTTCCGCTTCGTGGTGCTGGGCCACGTGCGAGGCGACCCAAGTGGCCCGAACCCGAAGCTGGGCGAGCTGCTCGAGCGGGTCCGCGAGCTTAGGCCCTCCCTCGTCCTCCTCACGGGGGACATGATCTGGGGCGACATGGCCGGACACCCGTCGGATACCGCCTGGCTCGGCCGCGAGTGGCGGCACCTCGACTCCGCCCTGGCGACGCTCGGGGCCCCGGTGCTCCGGGTCCCCGGCAACCACGACATCAGCGATCTCGCGAGCCGCGACGTGTACCGCGCCCGCTACGGCCTCCCGCCTCAGGCCGTGACGGTGGGCCGGAACCGATTCATCCTGCTGAGCAGCGCGTGGATTCCGGCCGATGGCGACACCCGGAAATCACCCTACACCCGGCCCCGGGAGCTGGACTCCGCTCAGGTCGCGTTCCTGGCGGCCGAACTGACCCGGCGGGATCGCTTCGATCACGTCTTCGTCGCCCTGCACCATCTCTTGTGGTGGGAGCCCGACAGCGCCCAGTGGTGGCGTGAGGTGCATCCCCTCTTGGTCCGGGGGCGGGTGGATGCCGTGTTCTCCGGGGACTACGGCCCCATGAAGTTTTCGACCTTGACGCTGGACGGGGTGCGCTACTTCCAGACCTCTATCGAGACGCCGCCCGCGGTGGAGATTCTGCGGAACCGGATTCCCAGCCGGCTGCTCTCCAGTCAGTTCGACAACTTCCTGGAAGTCCGTCTCGACGGTCCCGAACCCGAATACCGGGTCCACACGATCGGCGAGATATCCTCCGGCGAGTTCACCCCGGCGCGGTGGAGAGACATCAATCTGGTCCCGCCGGCCGCGCCGCCGCTCGGGCGCCGGCTGGTCCAGCTGGTGGGGAGTCCCAGGCGGCTGGCCGCGTTGCTGGCGGTCTCGGCGCTGCTCTTCGCGGCCGGCTGGATCGCTGGCTCATGGTACACCCGGCGGGCCCGCCGGGGGACTGGCGGGGCCTAAGGTCGCGCCCCGGGGCACGGCCCCGAGGAATCTGGGGGGGGCGGCGGTCGCCGCCCCGATCGAGTCCGGTGGCAGGCGGGCGACCCGAGAGCTACCGCGTGGGTCGGAAGAGCACGATCGCCGCGTCGTCCGGGCCGCGGCGCTCGGGCTGGGCAGCTGACCGGAGCGGGAGGTCGGCAGATTGCGTCGTGCCGGCGACGGCGAAGGCGCCCCGCTCGCTCACCGCCGCCGAGCGCCCGGCATCGAAGCGGTCGCCGCCGAGCCGCGCGGCCCAGACGATGCGGTCAAGCTCCGGGCTGAGCTTTACGGCGAGGAGATCCTGCCGGGCCCCGCCGTCGCCGCTGGCCGGCGCCGGGAAATCGGGCGAGTTGGTGGCGCCCGTCAGGTACACGTAGCCTTCCGGATTCACCGCCACCCCTTCCGACCAGTCCTTCCCCCGCCCGCCGAGCAGGGTGGCCGCCAGCACCCGGCCGTCGGGCCCGACCTTGACCACGAACGCTTCGCTGGAATCTCCAGGCACAAGGTCGCGCGCCTGACGCACCGCGTTCGCGGTGGTCGGGAAGTCGAGGGAGCTGGTGCCCGCCGCCACGTACGCGTAGCCGTTCCGGTCCACCGCGAGGCCGTGAGTTTCGATGGCCTCGACACCGCTCCCGCCGAGATAAGTCCCGTAGAGGAGCCGGGAGCCGTCGGGGCTCAGCTTGGCCAGGTACATGTCGTGACCCCCACCGGGCCTGGTGTTGCCCGCCCCGGGGGTGGGCAGGTCGGTGGAGCGGGTGTTGAGCAGGACGTACACCGTGTCGCCGGGCCCGACCCGCACGGAGGGAGCTTCGTCCTCGTAGCCCGAACCGCCGAGGTAGGTGGCCCAGAGCACCCGCGAACCGTCTGCCGCGAGCTTGGCGACCACCACGTCGCGATCCCCCCGGATCCGGGGCTGGAAGGCGTGCGAGAACCAGGCCCGCGGGAACTCGTCCCGGTCCACGCCCGCGGCCACCACGATGTTGCCGGCGGCGTCCAGCGCGAGATCGCGCAGGATCCGGTTGTCGCGGGTGCCGAAATAGGTGCAGAAGCGGAGCGATCGCCCGTCAGGCGACAGCCGGCAGACGAAGCCGTCCTGCGCCCCGTAGCTCCCATCCTCCTCGCCGCCGCCGAAGGCGGGCTGCGCCACGTCGGGACCCACGGGGAGGCCGTCGCCGCCCCGGCCGCCGACCACGATGTCGCCGTCCGGCGCGATCTCCACGGCGTAGGCGCGCTCGTAATTGGGTCCCCCGAGATAGGTGGCCCAGCGAAGCTGGCCGTCCGGTCCGAACCGGGCCACCCAGGCGTCGCCGTCGTGTTTTCCCGGATGAAACTCGGTCTGGAAGGCGCCCGCGGTGACCGGGAAATCGGGGGATCGCGTGCTCCCGACCGCCACGATGCTCCCATCCCGATCGAACGCGACGTCCCGCCCCATCTCGCTCCGGGAGCCGCCGAGATAGGTGGCGAATACCACCTGCGCCGTGTCGCGCACGGCGCGGCCCGAAGGGGACGCCCCGCAGGCGGCCAGGCCGAGCACCGCCAGGCCGGCGAATGGCGCGCGCAGCCTCACGGGACGAGCCGGATCAGGAAGGCGTCGCTCCCCCCGCCGCCGAAGCTGGGCTGCGGGGCGTTGACCGTGGCGAAATCGTTCGACGCCGTCTGGCCCACCACGTAGAAGCGACCCTGGCTGTCCACCGCCGCCCCGCGGGTCTGCTCGTAACCGCTTCCGCCGAACCGCTGGGCGAAGAGCAGCTGGGAAAGGTTGGCGGACAGGACCGTGGGGATCGCATCGAAGCCACGGGCCGGAGCCCCGCTCGCCGTGACCGGATAGTCGGCGGAGGACGAGGTCACGGCCAGATAGACGTTCCCCTGGCTGTCGGTGGCCACTCCCTCCACTCCGGCTTCGGCTCCGCTGCCACCCAGGTAGGTGCAGGCGAGCTTGGTCCCGGCGGGTGAGATCTTCCAGACCACGATGTCCCGGGTTCCGCCACGGAAACTCGGCTGGTACGCGCCCGCGGTGGTCGCGATGTTGGTGGACGTGCTTCCGATCGCCACGATGGCGTTGCCCTGAGGGTCCACCGCCAGCTCGTGAGTCTCGTTCCCCTCGGCTCCGGAGCCCCCGAGGTAGGTGGCGTAGAGCAGGGTGTGTCCCGTCGGGTCGAGCTTGAAGAGGTAGAGGTCCCCGCCCCCCCCGGGCGAAGGTTGGGCCGCGTTCACCGTGGGCAGGTCGGTCGAGGTCGTGGTGGTGAGCACGATCACGTTGCCCTGCGCATCCACCCGGACCACCGGGCCGGCGCCCTCGTCGCCGGAACCGCCCAGATAGCTGGCCCAGAGCACCTGGGACCCGTCGCCCTTGATCTTGGCGACGATCAGATCTTGCCCCGCCTTTTTCACCGGCTGATAGGCGTTGGTGAACCACGCCGCGGGAAACCCGCCGAGGTCGGTCCCGCCCGCCACGTACGCGTCACCGTTGGCGTCCACCGCGATGTCCCGCAAGATCCCGTCGTCCGCCACGCCGAAATAGCTGCACCATACCCGGCTCGTCCCGCTGGCGGCCATCTTGCAAACAAAGCCGTCCTGCTGCCCGTAGGCGGGAGAGACCGGCCCCCCGGCGAACGTGGTCTGGAACGCCCCCGTCGTCACCGGGAAGCCCGCGCCTCCCCGGCCCGCCACGTAGACGGCGCCCTGGGCATCGAGCTCCAGAGCGTAGATCCGCTCGAAGTTGGGGCCGCCCAGGAAGGTTCCCCATGCCTCGGTGCCGTTCGGGGCGAGCTTGACGAGCCACCCGTCCATCAGATTGGTCCCGCCGGTATTGAAGCTGGGATCGTACGAGCCCGAGGTGGTCGGGAAGTTCAGCGACTCCGTGCTCCCCCCCAGCACCACGTTCCCTGCGTCGTCGCCGAAGACGTCGCGCGCCACATCGAGCAGCGAGCCGCCCAGGTAGGTCACCAGGTCGGGGTGCAGGGTGGCCGGCGAGGCCGCGGTCACGTTCACCGTGGCCTGCCCGCTGGCGGGGCCAGCCGTGGCCGTGACGGTCGTGGTGCCCACCGCCTTGCCGGTGAGCCGCCCGGTCCGGGTGATGCTGGCCGTGGCCGAGTCGCCGACGCTCCAGGCCACCGAGGCGCCCGCGATGGTCCGGCCCAGAGAGTCCCTCACCACCGCCGTGAGCTGTAGCGAGCTCGAAATCAGGAGGGTGATGGGATCGGGCACTACGGTCACGCTGGCGGGCGTTCCGGCGCCGGCACCGGTGGGACCGTCGGAACCACACGCGAGCGCGGCCGCCAGGGCCATTAGCGGCGCAAGCCTCGCCGCGGAACGGTGCAACCACATGCGAAGCCTCATCCTCCACGAGGCGGGCGCCGAGCGCCCGAGCGCCAGCAATATAACCTGGCAGAACCTCAGGGAAGCTGTGACGCCAGTCGCACCGCGTTGGCCATCAGCGTGAAGGTGAGGTTCTTGGCCGGCAGAAACGGAAAGCTGGCCCCGTCCGCCACGATCAGGTTGGCAAACCCGTGCAGTCGGCCCTGCGGGTCGCAGCAGTATTCCCGCGCCTCCCGCGACATGGGCAGCGTGCCGGCGTAGTGCACACTCGCCCCTTTGGGCAGGACCCGGGTCATCCCCGGCGGAACCACGCAGCCCAGCGCGCTCAGGGCCCGCCGCACCTGCCGTAGCGCGCGGGCGAGGCGGGCCGGCTCGCCCGGATCGTCGGCGTACTCCAGCACCAGGGTCGTGCGGTCGGTGCCGGGCACCGGCTCGATGGTGAGACGACTCGCTTCCCGGCGGCGGTCGCACAAGTTGACGTTGGCAATGCCCAACCCCGCCCGAAGCCCCCGGAATGCGTCCAGCGCCGACCGGAGGTCGAGCGGCAGGCTCTGCACGATCGGGTGGACCGCGGCCGCCTTGAGCGTCGTGATCTGGCCGTGGACGTAGTCCCTGGGATCGGATTGCGGCAGGCCGAACGCCAGGTGATGGTACTGGTAGCTGGCCGCCTGATACGACCGGCCCAGCATGCCGAAGGTGAGGAACGGAACGTGAACCTGCCGGTTGTCCATCAGCCCCGGCAGGACGGCGATCCGTCCGGTCCGGCGCCACACCGAGTCGAGAACGATCTTGGAGCTGGCCAGCGCGCCCGCGGCCAGGACGTACCAGTCGGCTCGCACCTGGATCGGGGCGCCGCCTTCCAGCGGTTCGGCCTCGAACGAGGTCACGCGCCCGTCAATGCCATAGCTGAAATGCCTGACAAGCACGCCGGGAAGATATCGGAACCCGGGATGGCGCAGGCACTCCGCCAGGGTGTGGGCTGGAGAGTAGATCGCCCCCACCGGACACCCCCAGAGGCAACGGCCGAGCTGGGCGCAGCCCCGCCGCCCCGCGTAGTCCCGGGAGAGCGTGGCCACCCGGGAGCGGCCCAGGTAGAAGCCGTACCGGTCGTTGAGCCGGCCGCGCTTGTCGGCGTAGCGCGCGAGGAGCAGCGCGGAGTGCTGATCCAGCGGGAGCGGGTCCAGGTAGTCGGCGTCGTAAGGGATGAACCGGGCCAGGTCGTCGCGGGCAGCACCCACCCCGATCCGCCGGGCCACCTCCTGGTAGCAGGGGCGCAGCGCCTCGTAGCCGAAGGGAAACTCGGCCAGGTCGCTCTCGCCGAACGCGTAGCTTCCGGCGGTCCAGGCCTCGGCCAGGCCCCCTCGCGCGAAGGAAAAAAGCGGTGCCATCGCCCGGGCCCGGGTCGCGAAGCGCTCGGGGACCCGAAACACATAGGACTTGCTGGGCGGGTGCCCGTAGTACGACGGCTTGCTCGCCGGATACACCACCCCCTCACCGGCCGGCCCGAGGAAATACCCGACGGGATCCTCCAGCTCGTCCTTGAGGGCGTCCAGCGAGGCATCCGGCCGGATGGCCGGGGGCGGCTGATAGCCCACATCGAGCAGCACCACCCGATGCCCGTTCTGGAGCGCGGTCAGCGCGAAATGCACGCCGCAGGCCCCCGAGCCCACCACCGCGATCTCAGCCATGGGCCGGGGGCGAGCGGCGCGGGTTCCCTCCGCCCAGGACCAGGTGGATCGGCCCGAACGCGATCAGGCCGGCGAGCAGGGCGCCGAGCCCGAGCGCCAGGGAGCCGGCGATCCCCAGCAGGATGCGCAGGGGGGGGGCGGTGGTGGCTGCAGTGAGCGAGCGGTGGGCGGGCGGGCTGTTTTCCAGCACCGCGAGCGCGAGAACCAGCTTCTGCCGCAGGAGCCCCCGGGGGCGACACCACCGGGCGTACGCGTCGGCAATCCGGCAGAGCGGCACCCCGGGGGTCGCGACACCGAGCAGCAGGCGGTCAATCCGCGGCGCCTGGTGCGGCGCGGTGGGCAGGCTCGCCTGCGCCGCCGCATACCGCTCCAGCACGTATCGGGTGGGGGGCATGCCGGCCAGATACCGCGCAAAGACCCTGCACTCGCGCGCCAGGGCCGGCCAAACCGCCTGATCGGTCACCGGCTAGGTCCGGAGCATCTCGTCCAGCCCCCGCCGGGGCGGCGGCAGGCCGGCCGGGAGCGGAGCGGAGGCCACGCCGGGGTTGGCGAACGTCGCCAGCTGGCCCGCGGTCACCGGCAGCACCCCGAGCGCCAGCGGTTCGAGCCAGGCGAGGAGGGAGCGAAACGGCTCGAGCGGAAGCCGCAACACGGGCCCGCTGCTCCCCGACGCGGCGCGGCGGAGCCGGACCACGAGCTCGCGGAGAGTGATCCGGTCCGGTCCCCCCACGGTGATCACCCGGCCCTCGAGGGGGCGGAGCTCGAGCGCGGCGACCAGGAGCTGGGCCAGATCGTCCACGTGAACGGGCTGCACCAGAACCTCTCCGCTTCCGAACAGCAAGGCTACCGGCAGCGTGGCAAGCCGGGTGAGCCCGGCCTGCACCGGGCTGCCGGGGCCGAACACCATGGTGGGTCGGATCACCAGATAATCCAGCCTGCTCGCCGCGACCGCCTGCTCGGCGGCCCGCTTGGAGGCGGCGTAATGATAGTACCGCCGGTCGGCGAACCCCGCCGCGACGCTGCTCACCAGGATGAAGCGCGAAACACGCTGCTCGCGGGCGGCCCGGACCAGCGTCTCGGTGCCGCGGGCATTGACCTCGAGGTAGGCGCGGCGCGGCGCCTTCCCGGTGACGGCGCCCAGGTGCAGCACCGTCTCCGCCCCGGCCAGGGCGGCCCGGCAGGCCTCCAAGTCGGTGAAATCGCCGGCCAGGTAGCGCCAGCCGGGGCGTGGGGGGACCGCGGTGGCGAGCGAGTCCGGCCGGCGCGCCAGACAGCGAACCTCGACCCCCGGGAGCGCGGCGAGTCGCTCGAGCACCCGGCGACCCACGAACCCGCCCGCCCCAGTGAGAAAGAGCGGGCCCACGGCCATCTACCTGGTTGCCGGAAGGGCCATCAGAGCACGGTACTCTTGGACACCGCCACCGGGCGCGGGGCCGGCGACCAGGCATCGCGCCAGAGCTTCCAGCGAAGCCGGAAGACGCCCTTGATGTCCTCCCAGGCGGTGCGGAGGATCTTCACCCGGCTGTCGTCGTCCTCGACCCAGCGCACCGGCAGATCGTAGATCCGGTACCCCTGCTTCTCCGCCAGCACCAGGAGCTCGGTGTCGAAGAACCAGGCCTGATCGCGGATCTGCGGAATGATCTCGTTCACCACCCGCCGGCTCACGGCCTTGAACCCGCACTGCGCATCGCTGAAGGAGGTCCACAGCACGGCCTTGACGAACAGGTTGTAGCAGCGGGAAATGAACTCCCGCTTGAAGGAACGCGTGGTCCGGCTTCCCGGCAAGAGCCGCGACCCCGTCCCCAGATCGTACGCCCCGGACTGGATGGCGGCCACGAGCTTGGGCAGCGCCTCGAGCTCGGTGGAGAGGTCCACGTCCATGTAGCTGACGATCGCCGCGTCGCTCTGGGTCCAGGCGTGGCGCAGGGCCCGGCCCCGGCCCCGCTCGGGGAGCTGGAGGAACCGGACGTCGGCCCACCGTGCCGCCAGCTCCCGCGCCACCCGGTCCGTGCCGTCGGTCGAGCCATTGTCCACGATCACCACCCGCCAGCGCCAGTCCACTCGCTCGGCCAGGAAAGCCCGCACCGTCGCCACGCTCTGGGCGAGGACGTGTGCCTCGTTGAGGACCGGAATGACCACGTCCACCACCAGCGGTTCGGCCTTGGGCATCAGCTCTCTCCAGCGTGTGGCCCCGAAGGAATCCCCTTGCAGGTCTGCCCCACCCCTGAGGCACGGACCCCACAGGTCCGCCGGCCTCGCGGTCCCTGCACCTCTGGCCCTGGGGCCGGCAGATTCAGTAACCCTTTTGGAATCAATGCGTTACAACAGACTTCGCCTTCGAGTACCAGCAAGTTGGGTACCAGCGGTCCTGTCAGTCGCCGGTCGCCCGCCAGGGGGCCTCGAGCCTCCAGATCAGGTAGATGACCGCGCCCGCCAGGACAAAGAGCGGCAAGGGGGAGACCTGGGCGAGCCAGGGCGCGTACTGGGTGGACAGTTTGGAGAGCACGGTGAGCCAGGGGAGCTGGAATCCGCCGAGGAAGACTCGTTCCACGTTGTCGAGGACCGTGCCCTGGTTGCGGGCCATGGCCAGGCTCCAGCTCACCACCACCGACACCACTGCCAGTGCGGCGAACAGGACGCGGGGGAGCCGCATCAGAACCGGGATCGCCGCGAGGAAGAGGAAGGGGAAAATCGCCGCCAGGTAGCGAATCCCGGTCACCCACTGGAGCCGAGTGTACTGGACGGTACTGAAGAAGATCACGAGCGCGAGCGAGAGCACCGCCGCTGCGAGGGTTTCCCGGAAGGGCACGGGGCTTCGCCTGCCGCGGGCCACGAAGGGCCCCAGGAATCCGAGGGTGAGCAGCGGGGCGGTGACGGCCAGGCCGAAGCGCGGATCGAGGAGGAGCATCCGGAACAGCTCCGGGGTGAAGCCGCCCACCCCCTGGTAGCCCACCTCGATCCATTCCACCGGCGCCATCCAGTGTTGGGGCGGCAGGAACGGGTTCCCGAAGCTGGCCCACTGGTAGTGCCAGAGGAGCAGAATGCCCGGCACCGTGCCGAGCCCGTACCAGAGCGAGTCGCGGAAGGCCGATCCGGGCGAGGTCTCCGCGGCTCGGCGCCACCAGGCGTAGCACCCCACCAGACCCATCAGGATGGCGCCGCTGTAGTCGCAGAGGAAGGCGAACCCGCCTAACAAACCGGCCAGCAGAAACCGCGGCCTGAGCGGCCAGGGAGCCAGGCCGCCCGGATTCCAGACCAGCACGAAGGCGCCGAAGGCGGCAACACCCAACGCGAGGTTCTGGTTGAGATAGGCGCTGCGAAAGAGGACCGGGGTGGCGAAGGCGTAGAGCAGGGCCAGGCCCAGCGCCCGCCCGCGGGCGAACTGCAGCCGCTCCAGGACCGCGTGGACCAGCACCACCCCGCCCGCCGAGAGGGGAGCCATGCAGAAGACCAGGGTGATCGCGGCCACCAGTCCGAACCGGATATCGAGCCCGCGCTGGCGGACCTGGCGGTAGAATTCGACCCGGCGGGGGCGATCGTCTCGATAGACGGTGGTGGTGTCGGCCGGCGAGCGGCGGGCCAGCTCCCGCTCGACCACGGCGTCCACCGCGGGGCGGAGCAGAAAGTACGGGACCGCCGCGAGCATCGAGATGCCGGGATTGGCGCCGTGGTGCGCGCCCTGGACCTTGGCCCGCGGCGGATTCTGGAAGATGTCCACGTGGAGCCCGTAGAAGCGATCCAGCCGGTAGCTGTGATCCTCCACGATGCTCACCACGAGGTAATGCTCCCGCACGAAGTCCGTCGCGAAGTGAAGGGAGAAGACGATCCAGCAGGTAAGAAAGAGGCGGATCCGGATGCCCCGGGGGGTGAGCCGGTCGAGCATCAGGGGTCGCTCCGGGAGGGGGCGAGTGGGGTGGTGCGCCCGGCGCGCCGGGCCGCCACGATCTCGGGGGCAACCACCAGGTTGCGGGGCCGCCGGCGAGTGAGGTATCCCAGCCACTCGCCCCAGGACCAGGCCAGCACCATCGCGAGGAGCGCGGGCACGGCGCGCAGGAACCTGATCCAGACCCCGGGCCGCCGGACCGCCTTCGCGGTCATGCGTCCCAGCAGGAGAAACGGAAGGGTCGGGGCGAACGCGGTGTAATACAGCCGGCGGCCGAGGCCGGTGAACTCCAGCCGGGTGCAGCCGAACAGGCGGCCGAAGGCGTAGCGCTCGTACACCGCGTCACGGAACCGCACGGCACGCCGCATCCGCACTTCGGCGGCAGGCACCAGCCAGAGCGGGCCCCCGCGGCGGCGCAGCGCCTCGTTGACCGCGGTCTCGTGGAAGCTGCGCTCCCAGAGAGGCCGGATCGCCTCGAGATCGCTCCGCCGGTACGCCACGTTGCACACCGTGAGCGTGGGTGCGGGGCCCTCCCGCACCGGACGCATGTACCGGTAGAAGTCCACGTAGTAGAAGGCCCAGTCCACCGGGCCCACCCGGTCCGCCGTCTCCACCACGCCGCCCACCGCGCCACGCCCCGGGCGCACCGCCGCCACGAGTGTCGCCACCCAGTCCGGGCGGGGGATGCAGTGGTCTTCGGTGAGCAGCACGATCTCGCCCCCGGCCTCGCGCTCCGCGCGCGAAGCCTGTTCCAGCGGAGTGCGCTGTCCCTCGTTGCTCACCATCCGCACCGCGGGGTATCGGGCCCGCAGGGCGGGCACGTCCTCGAGATGGGGATCGAACACCACCACCGTGTCGAACGACGGCGCCCCCTCCTGGACGGCGAGGGCGTCGAGGCAGCGGGCCAGATGGGCCGCGCCGCAGATGCTCACCACCGCAACGGTCACTCGCGGCGGGGTCGCGGCGGAAGTGGCCGCCATGAAGAGCGCAAGCGCGCCGGCTCAGGAACCGGCCTCGGCCCCGGTCTCCACCGCCGCCGGCTGCGCGACAGGAGTTGAGGAGGGGGCGGGGCCATCGGCCAGGCTCACCGGCGCCCGCTCCGACGGATGCAAGGGGAGCGGCTTCCGCCAGACCTGGGCCCCGGCCAGCGCCCGGACCAGGGGGATCGGCTGGTAGGCGATACTGGACCACATGAACACCTCGGTGGTGCAGTAGCACTCCTTTCGCGCGATGGATTCCCTGAGCCGCCGGGCGGCCTCCGAGTTCCAGATCTCGGGAAAGGACTGCTGCCGGAGGTTGCCGATGGGCTTGTGAATCTCGCACACGCTCACGTCGCCGTTGGCGTACACCACCCCCGAGATCCGGCCTGCCTTGCAGGGAATCACCTGCCGCCCCTGCTTGATGGTCTCGATCTTTCCCCACTGGAGCATCGGCTCCACGATCGCCCCGTACCGGCCCCGCTCCCGCGGCGCCCACAGCCGCCGGATGTAGTCGTAGAGCGCCTGGTACTGTTCCAGACTCGGGCCGGTGAGGGAGGGGTTCTTCCGATCGCCCCGGATGATGGCCAGGTTGTGATGGTCCATCCGCGGGCAGCGCTCGTAGAGATAGGTGGTGAGCTTCCGGATCTCCTCCATGTTCACGTTGGTCGCCGTCGAGATGGAGTGAATCCGGAGCCGCGGATCCCGGTCCTGCAGCTGGACCAGCGCGTCGTAGGTCTCCATCGCCTTGCGGAACGAGTGACGGGCCACCCGGAAGGTGTCGTGGAACTCGGGCATCCCGTCCAGCGAGAGCTCGACCACGAAGAGGTCGAGCGAGGGCTCCTTCAGCACCTCGCTGATCGCGGCCACGGTCCGGTCGGTGAAATAGCCGTTGGTCGGCACGTAGATCTGCTTCACCCGGTTCGTGGTGATGAACTTCCGGCAGATCTCGGCGAACTCCTTGCGGAGAAACGGCTCGCCGCCCGAGAGGTTCAGGTTCTCGATGGGGCCGAGCTCCTCGGAGAGCGCGACG
>JBBIMQ010000013.1:0-16717 GCA_037444345.1 Gemmatimonadota bacterium
GGATCCGCCGTTCCATCCGGTAATTCCCGCCCGCCTGGCGACGAACCGCAGCATCTTCGACGTGATCCGGGAGGGGGACCTGCTGGTGCACCACCCGTACGAGAGCTTCGCCCACACGGTGGAGCGGTTCATTCAGGCCGCGGCGGACGACCCCGAGGTGGTGGCCATCAAGCTCACGCTCTACCGGACCGGGGGCGACTCCAGCATCGCGCGGCTGCTGGCCCAGGCGGCGGAGCGGGGGAAGCAGGTGGCGGTGCTGATCGAGCTGCAGGCGCGGTTCGACGAGGAGAGCAACATCCGGTGGGCGAAGCGGCTCGAGGATGTTGGCGTCCACGTGAGTTACGGTGTGGCCGGGCTCAAGACGCATGCCAAGGTGCTCCTGGTGGTGCGCCGGGAGGGCGAAGCGATGCGGCGGTACGTGCATCTGGGGACCGGTAACTACCATCCTCGGACCGCGCGCCTCTACACCGATTTCGGCCTGTTCAGCACCGACGAGGACCTGGGTGCCGACCTCACCGATTTCTTCAACGTGCTCACCGGCTTCGCCGCGCCGGCCCGATACCGGAAGCTGATCGTGGCCCCGCGCGGGATGCGGGAGCGGTTCCTCGACCTGATCCGGCGGGAAGCCGAGCACGCCCGGCAGGCCCGCCCCGCGCGGATCCTGGCCAAGATGAACTCGCTCGCGGACCCGGAGATCATTCAGGCGCTGTACCAGGCCTCGCAGGCCGGGGTCGCGGTGGATCTTATCGTGCGGGGCATCTGCTGCCTGCGCCCCGGCATTCCCGGGGTGAGCGAGCGCATCCGGGTGATCAGTCTCGTGGGTCGGTTTCTGGAGCACTCCCGGGCGTTCTATTTCCTGAACGGGGGGGCGGAGGAGGTCTATATCGGCTCGGCGGACTGGATGCCGCGCAACCTGGACCGGCGGATCGAGGCGGTGTGCCCGGTCACGGACGCGGCCCACCGGGGGGCGCTGCGCGACCTGCTCGACCTCATGTGGCGGGACAACCGCCAGGCCTGGGAGCTCCGCCCGGACGGGACCTGGGTGCAGCGCACCGCGGCCGCACCCGACCAGGAGATCGCGACCCACCGGCTGCTGCTCGAGACCTACCGGGACGGCGGGTCGCGGTAGGGCGGGGATGTCCCCGGGGGGGGGAGCGCCCTGATCGCCGCGGGAGGCAAGCCGGGCTCTCGGCTGCCCGGCAGCATCTCGCGCCGCCCGCTACTCGTGCCGGAGCGCTTCGACCGGGTCCATCTGGGCGGCACGGTTGGCGGGGTAGAGCCCGAAGACCAGACCGATGCCGATGCTCACTCCCGTGGCCAGCACGGCGCTCCACAGGGGGACGCCGGACTGCAGGTCCAGGACTGCCTTCAGCACCTGGCCCAGGCCGAGCCCTGCGGCGATGCCGAGCAACCCGCCCACGAACGTCAGGGTGGCGGCTTCGACCAGGAATTGCCAGAGGATCTCCCGCCGGGTGGCGCCCACCGCCTTGCGGAGCCCGATCTCCCGAGTGCGATCGGTCACCGACACCATCATGATCGCCATGACTCCGATGCCACCCACCAGGAGAGCCACGCTGGAGAGCGCGACCATGACCCCGAAGAAGGCGGTGGTCAGGTTGCCGATGGTGTCGAGGATCTGGTCCTGGGTGATCACGTCGAAGGTATTCGGCATGCCGGGCCGGAGCTTCCGGGCCTTCCGGAGCGCGGCGATCGTGAGGTCCTTGGCGCGGGGCACCGCGACGCTGGGCCAGGCCTTGACCGAGATGAAGAGGCCGTTGGTTTCGTCGTACCGGTAGTTGCGCTTGGCGGTCTCGAAGGGAAGAATCGCTCCGATCTGCTGGCCCGGCGGCTCGAAGATGTTGGCAGGCCGCTGGTAGATCCCGATCACCCGATGGGCGATCCCGCCCACCCGGACCATGCGGTCGAGCGGATCCACCTGGCCGAAGAGCCGGCGGGCCGCTTCCTCTTCCAGCACGACCACGTGCTCGCCGTGGAGTTCGGAGCGGGCGAAGAAGCGGCCCCGGAGCATCGTGCCGCCCAGGATGTCCATGTAATGCTCGTCGGCGCCATAGATGGTCATGGTCTGGGTGGAGACGCCCTGATACTCCAGGCGGTGGAAGAGCTGGAGCCACAGGCCGGCATACTGGATCTCGGGGACTTGCCGGATGGCCGCGGCATCCTCCGCGCGGAGCGGGGGCCGGATCCGGATCTCGTACGGCAGGTTGTCGGGATTGACGGGCGTTTGAGAGAAGAAGCGGACCACGTAGAACGCCGTGGGGCCGGCGGTGTTCATGGCGTTGAAGATCTGGGTCCGGATCCCCTGGACGATGGACGCCATGGTCATGACGGTGGCCACCCCGATCACGACGCCGAGCACGGTGAGCGCCGACCGGAGCTTGTTGGCCCGGAGCGCCTGGAGTGCCACAACGACGCCTTCGTCGAGGTTTCGGATCACGGGGAGGCGCTTCTCATTCGACCCGGAGCGCGGTGATCGGATCGAGCCGGGCGGCGCGGGTGGCAGGGTAGACGCCGAAGAGCCCCCCGGTCCCGGCCCCGAGACCGAGGGCGACCAGGACACTCCAGGCCGTGATGCGGGCGGGGAGTGGCGTGAGCCAGGCGACGCCAAGGCTGAGGAGCCATCCGCCTGCGACGCCCAGCATCCCGCCCAGGGTGGCGAGCGCCACCGCTTCCACCAGGAATTGCCGGCGGATGTCGCGGCGAGTGGCGCCGAGGGACTTGCGGAGGCCGATCTCGCGGGTCCGCTCGTGCACCGACATGAGCAGGATATTCATGATCACGATGCCGCCGACCACGATGCCGATGCACACCACGGCGGGGACCACGGTGAAGAGGACCCGGGTGAGGTCGCGCCAGAAGGCGACCAGGGCGTCGGCCTTGTCCACGGCGAAGTCGTTGGGTTCCCGGGGGCGGAGCCGGTGGGCGATGCGCATCGCCTCCTCGGCCCGGGCCATGGCGTCGGCGAGCTGGTCCGCCGCCGGCATCTTGACCGAGATGGTCGTGGTCAGGCGGCGGCCGTAGATGGCCTCGAAGGTGGAGATCGGCACCAAGGCGAAGCCGTCGAAGGACTGACCCAGCACCCGGCCCTTGCGCGCGGTGACGCCCTTGACCCGCATCTCGCGACCCCCCACCCGGATGCGCCTGCCGATCGCGGATTCCGCGTCGCCGAAGAGTTTCTGGGCCACGTCGTGGCCCAGGACGGCCACCAGGCGGCGCTCGCGCACATCGGGGTCGGTGAGCGGCTCGCCGGCGGCGAAGCGGTAATCCTGCACTACTTGATAGGGAGGAGTGACGCCGAAGATCAGGACGTCGCCGACGGTGGTGTTGCGCAAGGTGATGTCGGTCTGCGGGGTAGGCCAGCCGGACTGCAGGGAGACGGCCAGGGCCTCGGGAATCGCCCGGCGCACGGCCTCCGCGTCCTCCCGCGTGATGATGGGCCGCTTCTGCATCTGCCGGATCTCGTCGTCGGTGTAGAGCCCGAGAGCGATGGGGAGGCGACGGACCTGGAAGGCATTGGTCCCGATGACCGCGCCGGTGATGTTCTCCTTGACGTAGGCGTTCATGCCCTGGATCACGGCCACCACCGTGACCAGGAATCCCACGGAGACGATGATCCCGAGCAGGGTGAAGAACGAACGCAGCTTCGCATTCCAGATCGCCTGCAGGGCGAGCCGGATGGCCTCGGCCAGGGGCATGGGAGAAATCTAGGGACGGCAGGGCGAAACGGTGAACGGCGGCGGCGGTCGCGCGCCGAGCGTCACTCGTACCGCAGCGCTTCCACCGGATCCAGCCGGCTCGCCCGGATCGCCGGGTAGAGGCCGAACGCCACCCCGGTGAGAATGGCGGCGGCGATCGAGGCAACCACCGAGCCGAGCGGCACGGTGGCGGGCAGCGTGGGGATGAAGGTGCGGATGCCCCAGGCGATGCCCACCCCGATGAGGAGCCCGATCAGGCAGCCGATGAGGGTGAGGGTTGCGGCCTCCACCAGGAACTGGAGCAGGATTTCTCGCCGGGTGGCGCCCAGGGCCTTGCGCACGCCGATCTCGCGGGTCCGTTCGGTGACCGAGATCATCATGATCGCCACGACCCCTACCCCCCCCACCATGAGCCCCACGGCGGACAGGGCCAGCATCACCAGGAAGAAGCCCCGGGTCATCTGGTTGAACGACTCGAGGAAGCGGTCGGAGGAGACCACGGAGAAGTTGTTCTCCTGTCCGGGCCGGAGGCCCCGCTTGGTCCGCAGGGCGGCGGTCACCTGGTCCATCGCTTCCTGGACGGTGGCGTCCGCGGTAGGGATCACCGCGATGTCCATCCACCCTTTCCAGTAGTCGGCCACCTTGGTGAAGGTGGTGTGCGGCATGGCGAGGCGGGGGGTCGCCGCGTTGGTGAACATGTTGGCCGCCTCGGCATGGAGCCCCACCACCTCGAAGGGCTGGCCGAAGATCCGGATCCGCTTGCCGACCGGGTCGAGGCCAGGGAACAGCTCGGCGGCGAGCTTGTCGTTGATGATGGCGACATGGGCAGCGGCGGCGTACTCGAGGTCGGTGAAGTTCCGGCCGGCCAGGATCTCGCCGCCGTTGACCCGGACCCAGGCGGGCGCGAAGCCGGCGATATTCACGCTGCGCAGGTTGACCCGCTCGTAGCTCACCGGGCCGCTGGTGTACTCGCCCACGTTGACATCGCTCACGGCCGGCAAGCGGCGAATGAGCTCGGCGTCCTCGGGGGTGAGCCAGGGGTTGCGGCGCCAGGGGGAGAGCTCGTCGGAGCCGTCGGAGATGTGCACCCCCCCCTGCCAGAAGCGGAGCACGTAGAAGGTCTTGGGGCCCAGGCTCTCGATCACCCGGGTGGCGCTCCGCTGGATGCCGGTGATGGCCGATCCGATGGCGATCACCACCATGACACCGATGGCGACGCCCAGGATGGTGAGCGCGGCCCGGACCTTGTTGGCCCGGAGCGAGCCGACCGCGATGCCGACGCCTTCGGTCAGCCGATAGAGCGACAGGGCGGGCTGGAAGCTCATTCGGCTCTCAGGGCCGCGATGGGGTCGAGCCGCGCCGCCCGATAGGCCGGGTAGCTGCCGGCCACGACGCCCACGGTCATGCCGAGGCCCACGGCCACCACCAGCGACCAGGGCGCGACCGCCGCGGGCAGGGGGGTGGCCGCCTTGACCCCGAAGGCGAGGGCGATCCCGAGCCCGATGCCGAGCGCCGCGCCCAGGGTGGACAGCGTGGCGGCTTCCACCACGAACTGGGCCATGACGTCGCGGCGGCGGGCGCCCAGCGCCTTGCGAATGCCGATCTCGCGGGTGCGTTCGGTCACGGCCATGAGCATGATGTTCATGATGACGATGCCGCCCACCACGAGCGAGATGCCCACCAGCAAGGGGAGGGCGAGGAAGAGCACCCGAGAGATCCGGCCCCAGAAGTCGAGGATCGCTTCGGAGGTCTCGATGGTGAAATTGTTGTCCTGGCCGGGCTTGAGCTGGCGGCGGGCTCGCATGGCGGCCTCCGCCTCGCCCATCGCCACCCGGAGATCTTCGGTACTCGCCGCCTTGTAGATCACCTCGTCGAGGATGTTGATCGGGCAGATGTGGCGGCGGCCGGGCGCGGTGTACGGCATCAGGGCGAACTTGTCCAGGGAGAGGCCGAACAGGGTGCCTTGCGATTTGGCGACCCCGATCACCCGGTACGGCAGTCCCGCGACCCGTACCTGCTTCCCCACCGCCTCGCCGCCCCCGAAGAGCTTTTCCGCCACCAGGGAGCCCAGCACCAGCACCGGCTGGGCGGTCCGGACCTCCTGCGGGGTGAAGGCGCGGCCGCGGGCGAGCTCGATGTCCTTGATGCGGAAGTAGCTGTCCTCGACACCGGTGAGTTCGATGTCCTTGGCCACCCTGGTGCCATACACGATGGCCATGCGGTCCATGCAGAACTTGGAGACCAGCACGGGGCGCGTAATGCGCGCCGTCACGAAATCGGCGTCGGCGTAGCTGATCCGGGGCCGCCGCAACCACTCCCGCCAGACGTCGTCGCCCACGTCGCCGGCCACGAAGTTCGGCCGCTGCCGGAGCTTGAACGTGTTGTGGCCTACCAGGGCGTTGGCGAACTTGTCCTCCATGTAGACGTTCATGCCCTGGATGACGGAGACCACGGCGACCAGGAACGTCACCCCGATGAGCACGCCGATCAGGGAGAAGAAGCTCTTGAGCTTCTGCGCCCGGATGGCGCCCAGCGCCATGCGCACGGCCTCGACAACCGGCATCGGTCAGGCGGCGGCCGGGAAGGGGAGGCCGGGCGCCTGGGGTGTCGCCCGAGCCGGAGTGTCGCCCGAGGAGCGGGATGCGAACGTCGTTGCCCGGGCGAGCGGGCACCGCCGAGCGGGGTGGGGGGGGCGGATCCGCCGGTCGCTCATCGCTTCGCCCGGCCGGTGTCGGACGGAGTGGCGCCCTTTACCCGGGTGCTGTCCTTGAGGTCGCGGATGGCCTGGTAGGTGCCGGCCACGATCGTGTCGCCTTCCTTCACGCCGTCCAGCACCTCGAAGTACTCGTCGCCCGCGATCCCGACCTTGACCGGCCGGAAGTAGGCGAACCCGCCGCGGACCACGAAGACTCCCTCGGCCTCCCGCTTCTTCCTCGGGCCGACGCCAGTATCGGCGGCCGGCTTGAGCTCGCTCGGCACCGGCTCGTTTTCCCGCACGGTGAGCGCGATGATCGGGATGGAGAGCGCGCCCTTGCGCACGTCGGTCACGATCCGCGCGGTGCAGGAGAGGTCGGGCCGGATGGCGGGCGGCGGGTTGTCGAGCTGGATCTCGACGTCGAAGTCCACCGCGCGGTCGGTGGAGCCGGACGCGGTCGAGGTGGCGGTGAGTACTGCGGAGTTGCTGATCTTGGTGACTCGGCCGGTGAACGCGGTGTCGGGGAAGGCGTCAATCGAGACCTCGGCCGAGTCGCCCAGGGCGAGCCGCACCACGTCGGTCTCGTCCACCTGGACCTTGGCGAGAATGACCGAGAGATCGGCAATCGTCATGAGGAGGCCCACGTCCCGCGAGAAGGTGCCGGGGACCGCGACCTCGCCCTCCTCGACCGCGAGCCGGGTCACCCGGCCCGAGATCGGTGCCACCAGCCGGGTTTTCCGCAGATTCTCCTCCGCCTCGGCCAGGCTGGCTCTGGCCTGGTCCACGTTGGCCTGGCTGGAGCGAAGGTTGGCCTCGGCCACATCGTAGGCGGTTTGCGCCTGCTCGACCGCTTCCTGGGTGATCAGGCTCGGGTTGGTCTTCTGCAGCTCGAGGGCGCGGAGCAGGGAGCGCTGCGCCTGGTCGCGGTTGGCCCGGGCCCGGAGCAGGTCGCTCTGAGAGGAGGCCAGCAGGGCCCTGGCCCGCGAGACGGCCGCCTGGTACTGGGCGGGGTCAATCTGGAGCAGAAAATCGCCTTTCTTGACATGGTCGCCCTCGCGCACCGCGATCTTGGTGATCCGACCCTGAATGTCGGACAGGATATCCACCTTGGTCTTCGCCTCGATCTTGCCGCTGGCTGTCACGACCGCCACCAAGTCTCGGGCCTTGACCGGCTCCAGGCGGACCTCGACCGCCTTCTGTCCCCGCTTGGCGGCGGCGAGGGCGATGGTGCCTCCGATGACCACCACGAGCACCGTGGCCACCAGGCCCAACTTCATGCGACGCGACATGGATGCCTTTCCTTTACGGGCGGAGCGGGCGGCCCAGCGCGGCTTCCAGCGCCGCGAGGGTCTTGTGGTAATCGTAGACCGCGTTCACGTAGTCGCCCTCGGCCCGGGTCACCGCGTTCTGGGCATCGGCGACCTCGAGCGCGGTGCCGCTGCCCAGGCGGTAGCGATCCTGCGCCAGGCGGAGCTGGTCGCGGGCCGCCTCGCGGCTCTGGGCCTGGACCCCGATGGCCTTGAAGGCGGTCTGGAGCGCGAGAAACCGCGCGGTGACGTCGGTGCGGACCCGGAGGGCCTGGTCGCGGGCCCCTTCCTCGGCGTCCTGCTCGGCCTCGCGGGCCCGCTGCAGGCGGAGCGAGCGCCCGAAACCGGTGAAGAGCGGGAGCGAGATCGTGAGGCTCGCGCTGAAGGGCTGCCGGGTGAACTCGAAGGGGAACTTGTCGTTGGCCTCGAGCACGCTGCGCCGCACCGAGGGCAAGAGCTGCGTGCCGCTCGGGTCGAGTCCCGCGGTGGCGTAGCAGTTCCCGATAGGGGCGAGGCCGGCCCCGGTGCGAATCGAGTCTGTCGTGAAACAGGAAGCGGCCGAGCCCTGTGCGCTCCCCAGCGCCTGACGCAGGAGGAGCCCGTCGTCGGTCTGCTGCTGGGTGAATCCGCTCCAGCCCGCCCGGAAAAACAGCGAGGGGAGGTAGGCTGACTTGGCCTGTTTCACGCCGAGCGAGGCGGCTCGCCGCCGCAATTCGAGCGCCCGGAGCGCCGGGTTCTGTTCTCCGGCGAGCCGGATCAGCTCGTCGAGCTGGAAGGCCGGTTCGGCGAGCGGGAACGAGTCCGAGAGCATCACGCGTTCGACCTCGACCGGCGGGACCACCCCCATCAGCCGAAACAGCTCGAGCTTGGCCTCGTTCTCGACCTGCAGGGCCCGCAGCAACGCGACGTCGGCCTGAGCTTTCTGGACCTCCGCCTGTCGCACCTCCACCAGCGTACCCTGACCCACCCGGTACTTGGCATTGGCCAGATCGAGGAAAATCTGCTGCCGCTCGACCTGCTGCCGCGATACCTGCACCTGAGCCGCCGCCTGAAGCGCCGCCAGGTACTGGGTCGTGACGGAAAACCTGAGGCTGTTATCCTGGTTCGTGATCTCCTCGTCGGTGGCCCGCAGGTTGGCGCGCTCCGCCGAAGGGGCAAGGAGCCGGCTCCCGTCCAGGTTCCACTGGAGCCCTGCCGTGTAGCTCGAGCCCATGACGGCCGAGGTGGGCCGCACGAACCCCTGCCCGAAATTGGCCTCCCCGGAGCCGGTGTAGTCGAGCCCGCCGGACAGACTCGCCTGGGGCAAGAGGCCGCCCCAGGCGTTGCGCAGCGCCCAGCGCGCGGTGTTGGCGTTGTTCCGTTGTTGGAGAAACTGGGGGTTGTTCGCCCGGGCTTGTTGCAGGGCTTCTGCCAGGCTCAGGGTGACTGCGGGTTGCGGAGCGACCGGGCCCGCCTGAGCCTGGAGAATGCCCGGCGGGGTCAGCGTGGCCAGCAGCAACCAGGTGCGTCGCATCGGCTGCGTTCCTGTCGATATAGAGGAGGTTTCGGCCTCTCCGCGCATACGGAGCGGCCCGGGCGCGAGTTTCAGCTTGGGACGAACCGCCGGTCTTCCTGTCGTACTTCAGGCCGTGCCCCGCGACCAGTGGGGCCGTCCCCGGCCTCCTTCCGGAGCTCCCTAGTCTGGCATTCGCAGTCCTTCCAGCCCCTTGATCAGCAAGGACACGCGAAGCAAACGGCCGTCGGACCCCGTCTCGATCTCACCGGCGAGGCCCCCGTTCAGGCGGCAGATCCGCCCGCCTGCCGCGCCGCTCTCACCGGTACGGATGCATTCGATGCTGACCGTGACGCGCTCACCGGTGGCGGGGAACACGGCCTGGAGATCGCGCTCCTCTTGGAGGGCCGGCGAGGCGAGCTGCGCGTAGGGCGCGAGGAGACTGTCGGCCAGCAGTACCACGGTGCCGTGCGCCGGATACTCCGCGGCCCGCTCGCCACCCCGCTCGATCCGCCGCACCGTCACGCGATTGCGGTTCAGTACTGCGTAGTAGAAGACGGCGCGTCCCGCTTCCTGCCGTTCCAGCTGGAAGGTGGCCTCCCGAGGCCCCGACCGCCGCAGCGTCGCCCGCAGCTCGACCGCGGGCCGAAGGCGCGGGTAGCGGGCGGCAGTGCTCACGCTGTCCGGCGTGCCCGGAGGGCCCCAGTGCCAGGTGAAGGTTTCCTGGCCCACCTCGCGCCCGTGCTGGCGAATCAGCAGCACTCCGCGATCCTCGGTCTGAGCCCCCAGCGGGCCGGCGCTGCAGAGGAGCAACGCCGCGAGCTGGAGTCGCGGGCTGAACGGCCGGAAGGCGGCGGTCATGAGCGCCCGCAATATAGCTTCGTTTCCGCCCCCTCGACCTCGGCCGTTATGGCGCGGTGCTCGGGGCCCCCCGCCCGGTGGCGCCCGTTCCATCGTGCTAAGTTGACTCCATGCCTGACCGTCGCTGGCTGACCGGGCTTGTGGTCGCCGGACTGGTGGCGACCTCGGAGTGGCTGCGGAGCCCGCACCCGGCGTGGCCGCTGCTGGTGGGGGTCGCCGGGCTGGGTGCGCTCGCCATCGGCCGGCGAAGGGAGTTCCGGACCGGCATCGCCGCGGCGCTCCTGCTCCTCCTTGCTGGCCTGCTTGGCACGGCGGAGTGGCAGATGGGGCGGGTGACGCGGGACTGGCCCAGGGAGCGGGACCGGCGCATCGAGTCGGTGCGGCGTGATCTCAACCGAGCCCTGAGTGCGAGCCGGCGCGCGACCGACCGGCTGGCCGCCCGAGCGGCTCCGGTTGCCGCGTCGGATCGCGCCGCGGCGTTCCTGGGGCTCCGGCGGCTCCTGCCCGGCGACGGGCCTGAGATGGCGGTGGCCATACTGGAACCCACCGGTGTCCCGTGGGCCTGGGCCGGCCGCCACCGCCTGCTCCCGAGGGTCGAGGGCGACTCGCTTGCGGTCAGGCAGAGCGAGTTCTACGTCCTGTTCGAGGCGCGCCGACAGGGACCGGCCGGCCGGGTGGTGGTTGCCAGCACCCTGGTATGGGCCGACTCGGCCGCTCCCAGGCCGGACCGGAGCCTCATGGCGCACCTGGGACTTGCCGCCGGCGTCGAGCTCCGCGTCCTCGGCCCCGGCGAGCGCGCGCGGGGCGAGGTGCTGGACTACGCCGAGCCCACCACCGCCGGCGAGCGTGTGCTCTTCAGCGTGGAGGTGACGCCGCCGCCGCAGGAGAGCGCTCGCGCCGCGGTGTTCTGGCGGGTGAGCGAGCGGCTCGCCGTGGCGCTGCTGATCGCGTGGCTGATCGGCCTCCTCGGCGCCGGGAGCGCCCGAGAGCGGCTCGTCCTGCTCGCGGCCCTGGTCTGGGCCGGGGTACGCGCGCCCCTGGGCGAGGCCCTCGGGCTCGACGACCTGTTCTCTCCCGCCACGTTTTCCCGCGGCTTCCTCGGTCCGCTCTCCCATTCCGCGGGCGATCTGCTCCTCACCAGCGGGGTCGTGCTGCTGCTCGCCCTGTGGCTCGGCCGGCAGCGCTTCGAGCGCCGGCCCTGGATGGTGGGGCTCGGGGTGGTGCTCCTCTTGGGCGCGCCATACCTGGTGAGCGCGCTGGGACGCGGGATCACGCCCCCGGTCAAGGGGGTGGCAAGCACGCTCTGGGTGACCTGGCAGATGACCCTCGCGCTGGCGACTTCGGCGGTGATCCTGGCGGCGGCGGCCCTGCTCCGGCGGAAAGAGGCGCGGGCGCAGTCGGGCCTGGTGCTGCTCGGCGCGGCCGTCGGCATCGCGGCCGCGGTCGTGGGCGCGGCGGTCTGGACCCCCAAGCTGGGGTGGCCGGGCTGGTACCCGTTGCTGTGGACGCCCGCGCTGCTTCTGGCCGCGCTCCCCGCGCCTCGCTGGGCCTCCCTCACCGCGACGGCCGTGGTGGCCGGAACCGCGGCGGCGCTGGTCACCTGGGGAGCGGAGCTGGACGGTCGAGTGCGCGCCGCAGAGCGGGACCTCGCTCGCCTGGGCGACGTGGTGGACCCGCTCGCCGAGCCGTACCTGGCACGGCTGGCCGATCAGGCGGCGGCGGTGGGGCCGGTCGGTGGGCAGGCCGAGCTGTATGCGCTCTGGCGGTCGTCATATCTCGCCGAGCTGGAATATCCGGTGCGGCTCGAGCTCTGGGACCCGCCGGGGACCCGCCGCACCGTGCTCGGGCTCGACTCGCTCGATCTGCCGCCCCCGCTCGTCGCCGCGCTGGTCCAGGGGTTCGATCCGGCGGCGGAGCGCACCATCATCTCACTCCTGCGAGTTCCGGGGCGGATCACCGTTCTGCTCCAGCGCCAGGCGGACGGATCGGTGCTGGTCGTGGCGGTGGGGCCCCGGAGCCGGCTGCTCCCGCCCACCCGGCTGGCGAGACTGCTTCGCCCGCCGGCCGAAGGCCCCCCGCTCTACCGCCTGTCGCTCGCGCCGCCCCTTGCCGGCGTGCGCGGCCTCGAGGAGCGCGGCGGCCGCTGGTGGCGCACCGGGTGGGTGGTCCACACCGACCGGATTCTCGATCTGCCGGGCGGGGCCCGCCACGTCCACGCCGAGATCACGCTGCGCGATCCGCCCGCGCTCCTCATCCGGGGGGCGCTGGTCGTGGCGCTCGATATCGCCGTGCTGGCGCTGCTCTGGTTCCTGTCGGGAGCGAGCTGGAGCGCCCTGCGGCGACTCTCGGTGCGCCGGGCCGTGCGCTCGTTCCAGGTGCGGCTCGCCGCGGTGCTGGGACTCTTTTTCATCGTCCCTGCCGCCGCCTTCGCCGGGTGGAGTCTCTCCCAGTTGCAGGAGGAGGAGGAGCGGCGGCGCGACCTCCTCATCGCCCAGGCGCTCCGCGATGCCGTGCTCACCGCCGGCGGGCTCCTGCAGGGCACCGAGGAGTACCTGGCCGAAGGCCTTGCCGAACTGGCCAACCGGCTGGATGCGGAGTTCGCGCTCTACAGCGGAGGGCGGCTGGTGGCCGCCAGTTCCCCCATCTTGCGGGAGCTCGCGCTGGTGAATCCCCTGCTCGAGGCGGGCACGTTCGAGCGGCTGGTGCTGGCCGGGGAGCTGGAGTTGCTCCGCAGCGGCACCAGTTACGTGGCGCCGGTCCGGGTCGGTTACCGCGTGGTCCAGGCAGGCCCGCCCGGCGGGGTGGGCATCCTGGCCACCCCCCAGCTCGCCGCCGACGGCTCCCGGACCGAGGATCGCCGGGACCTGGCCTACGGACTGCTCTTTGCCACCCTGCTCGGCGCCGGTGGCGCTCTGGTCGGGGCGCAGCTCGTGGCGCGCTACCTCTCGCGCCCCGTTGCCGATCTCCGGCGTGCAGCGGTGGCGGTGGGGCGGGGGGAGCCACCCCCGCCTCCCACCCTACCGCCGGTCGAGTTCGAGGCCGTGTTCGGCGCGTTCGACAAGATGGCTGCCGACATCCGGGCCAGTCAGGCTGCCCTGGAGCGGGCCCGCGAGCGCACCGCGGCGGTGCTCGCCAACGTCGCCACGGCGGTGATCGCGCTGAACCGTCAGGGGGAGATTCTCCTGGCCAACCCGCGGGCACGTCACCTACTCCAGGCCGATCTGCCTGACGGCGCGCGCCTGACAAGTTGCCTGGGCTCCCAGTGGGCGCCCCTGGCCCAGGCGGCAAGCCGGTTCCTGGAAGGCGGCGAGGCCGATGCTCAGCTCGACCTGGTGGTGGCGGGGCGGCAAATTCGGGCCCAGCTCGCACGGCTGGGCGCGGAACCCGGCGGGACCGTGCTCGCGCTGGACGACCTCACCGACGCGACCCAGGCCGCCCGGGTGCTCGCCTGGGGTGAGATGGCACGCCAGGTCGCCCACGAGATCAAGAACCCTCTTACCCCGATCCGGCTCGGCATGCAGCATCTGGAACGGGTGCGGCGCGACCGGCCGGAGGCGCTCCCCGCCGCCTTCCAGGAAACCGCGGCCCGGATTCTGGGCGAGATTGACCGGCTCGACACCATCGCCCGGGCCTTCAGCCGTTTCGGCTTGCCGGCCGGGGAGCAGGGCGCGCTCGAGGCGGTGGAACTCGCCGCGGCGGCCCGGGAGGCCGTGTCGCTGTACCAGCTCGCGCGGGATGGCCTGCAGGTGGAGCTGGTGACCGGCGCGCCCGTGCGGCGCCCCGCCCGGCGCGCCGAGGTGAAGGAGGTGCTGGGCAACCTGATCGAGCACGCCCGCAACGCCGGCGCGCGCCGGATTCGGGTCCTGGTGGATCACGCAGGACTCGCCGTCGAGGACGACGGCCGGGGCATGCCGGAAGAACTCCTGGCCCGGATCTTCGAGCCCCGCCTCTCCACGACCACGAGCGGGGCCGGGCTCGGACTGCCGATCGTCAAGCGACTGGTCGAGGGATGGGGCGCGACGGTTTCGGTCTGGAGCGAACTCGGGCGGGGCACGCGCGTGACGATCCGGTGGGATGAGGTACCGGGGACCGCAACCACCGGGGGATAACGGGCCTCGGATCAGGCGGGCCCGACTGACCGGCCACCATCGGCCGTGGCACCCCCGGGGAGGCACCGTTGCGCTTCCGGCGAGCGGGAAGCAACATAGGACCGCCGGTGGCCCCGGGCCCGGCGGCCCGAGACCTGCACCTTGCCACGCCGTGGGCTGCCCGGCTCCTGCTCCCCCGATCCAGGACACTCCACATGAATCCCGAGCCCATCCCTCAGGACCTCGTCGCTGTCCACGACCTGCTCCGGGAAACGCTTGCCACGGCAAGGGATAACGGGACGCCGTTCCGGTACGGGGTGGCCATCTTCCCCCGGTCAGGTCGCTTCGGCGCCCCGGTCTTCGGCGTGGCCACCAGTGGCGGCGAGTCCACAGTGCTGACCTACCGGATGCTACAATCGCTGGTGGAGCTGCCGGTCTACCTGTCGGGGCGGGTGCCGGCCACGATTCGCGAAGGGCTGAGCTACGGTCCACCCCGGGTGATCCCCGCGGCACTGCTGGACCAGCCGGTGCTCCGAGTGGGGTTCACGCTCTCCATCGGCGCCACCCGCGACGACCTCGATCGCACCCAGCCCCTCGAGACCAGCGTCTTCGCGGGCGATCTCGCCGCACCGCTCGTCCTGCTCCTGGATGTGAAGCCCGCCGGCTGGCCGCAGTAGGAAGCAGGGCGTAAGGGCGGCCGCCCGTGACGCCGCCCTCGCTGCGTTCGGCTGCCCGGGCCTGCCGGCGCTCCTCGCGTTTCCAGACAGAGCGCAGGCACGACCCCCTTGATGGGCTCCCCGGATCTCGCGCCGGCCGGGTCCTGCGCGCGTTTACTCGGTACCACCTCCGGGGGCGCGGCCGGCTACCCTCGCCCTGCCTGCGCCAGGGAGGCCCATGCTCGCCCGGGTCCGCTCCGCCGCCCTCCTCGGGATTGACGCGTACGGCGTTGACGTCGAGGTGGATATCGCCAACGGCCTTCCCACCTTCAACACCGTCGGGCTTCCGCAGGGGGCGGTGCGCGAGGGGCGGGAACGCGTGATGGCCGCACTCCTCAACAGCGGGTTTTTGCCGCCCCTCAGGCGGATCACGGTGAACCTGGCTCCCGCCGACGTCAAGAAAGAGGGCTCCGGGTTCGACCTCCCGATCGCGGTGGCGATTCTGGTGGCGAGCGGACAGCTCCAGGCGCCGGCCCTCGACCGCACCCTCCTGGTGGGCGAGCTCGGGCTGGAGGGAGATCTCCGGCCGGTGCGAGGCGCCCTGTCGGTGGCCCTCGCCGCCCGAGCCCTGGGTCTCGGGGCGGTGATCGTGCCCGAGGCCAACGTGGCGGAGGCAGCCGTGGTGGAAGGGGTGGCGGTGCTGGGTGCACGGTCGCTCGTGGCGGTGTGCCGGCACCTGAGCGGCGAGCGGCCGCTCGAGCCCGCCCCTACCCATGCCGGCACCGCGGCCGCGGCGAGCGAGGGGGAGGCGCTCGACTTCGCCGACGTGCGAGGCCAGCCCGCGGCCAAGCGTGCCCTGGAGGTCGCCGCGGCAGGCGGGCACAACATCCTGTTGATCGGGCCCCCGGGGGCAGGGAAGACGATGCTGGCCCGGCGCCTGCCCACGATTTTGCCCGCCTTCTCGCCCGAGGAGGCGCTCGAGGCCACCCGGATTCACAGTGTGGCCGGGCTGCTGCCGCCGGGCCGCTCCCTCCTCTCGGCGCGCCCCTTCCGGGCCCCGCACCACACTATCAGCGACGCCGGGCTCATCGGGGGCGGCTCTACCCCGCGGCCGGGGGAAGTCAGCCTGGCCCACGGCGGAGTACTCTTTCTCGACGAGCTACCGGAGTTCCGCCGCAACGTGCTCGAGGTGCTCCGCCAGCCGATGGAGGACGGCTGCGTCACGTTGAGCCGGGCGGCGGTGAGTCTCACCTATCCGGCCAGGTTCACCCTGGCCGCCGCCATGAACCCGTGTCCCTGCGGTCACGCCGGCGATCCCACCCGTTCCTGCCGCTGCGATCCCGTGGCCGTGGAGCGCTACTTCGCTCGGCTCTCCGGTCCCCTGCTCGACCGGATTGACATTCATCTCCGCGTGCCGGCGGTGGGCCACGGCGAGCTGAGCAGCGACCGGCCGGAAGAGACCAGCGCCGCCGTCCGGGCTCGGGTGGAAGCCGCGCGGGAACGCCAGCGGAGCCGGTTTGCCGGCCGGCCCGGCGTTCATGCCAACGCGCACATGGGGACCCGCGATCTCCGCCGCCATTGCGCGCTGGATGCCGCGGGGCAGGCGCTGCTTCGGACCGCCATGACGCGGCTCGGTCTCTCGGCGCGCGCCTATCATCGGGTGCTCAAGCTGGCTCGGACCATCGCCGACCTGGAGGGCGCGCCGGCGATCCGCGAGCACCATCTGAGCGAGGCCATTCAGTATCGGAGCCTGGATCGGGGGCGGCAGGAAACGGGTGGGCCAGGCGCCCGGGTGACCGGATAAGCGGGGGAGCGGGCCGCGCGGCGCGCGCTGCCCGGGGTGGCGTGACGCGCCGCCGGGCCGACGCGGCTTCACTGGTCAGGCGCCGTCCGTCCCCGACTCCG
>JBBIMQ010000014.1:0-16252 GCA_037444345.1 Gemmatimonadota bacterium
GTGGCTGGCGACTCGCTCGCGCTCCGGCCGCGGCTCGAGCGGACTGGGCGGGCGGCGTACATCGGCACCGCGCGCGGCGTGCTGGTGGACCAGCGGGACCGCACCCTGGCGCGGTTCGACGAGCCGATCGCCGTCTACTACGGCGCGGAACCCCGCTTCACCCTCCCGGTGCGGGGCCTCCCCGCCGGTGCCTATCGCGTGCGGCTCGAGTTCACCAGCGAGCGGATGGACCTCGACCCCAAGCTCCTCCTTCCGGCCCCGCCGGTCAGGGACTCGGGCGCGGTCACACTCCCATGAGCCTCGGGCGCTTGGTGCTCGCGACGCTGGCGCTTGCGGCCGCGGCGGTGCCCGCGGCGGCCCAGGGACCGGAGCCGATCCTTGTCGAGCTCGGCCTGGGACGACTCGCCGCACGGACCGTACCCGCCTACCGAGTGGGGGACACGGCGCTGGTCCCGCTCCGCAACTTCTTCGACCTGGCGGAGATGCGGTCCATCCTCCGGGACGACGGGACCCTCGAGACCCTGGTGCAGCCCGGCAACATTCGTCTGATCATTGACACGGCCACTCGCTCGATCCGGCTCGGCAAGACCCACCGGACCCTCGGGCCGAACCAGCTGCTGGCGGCCGACGGCGAGATCTTCCTCGCCGCGCCGGTGCTCGGCCAGCTCCTCGACCTGGAGTGGGCCGTGAGCTGGCCCGACCTCCAGGTGGTGGTGCTCGAGCCCGGTTCGCTTCCCGTCGCGCGACGGCTGCGCCGCGAGGCCACGCTGAAGAGCCGGCTCGCAGCCAGTGCGGCGCCCGAATACGCCTCCGGGTTGCACCTCGGACTGGAGCGGCCCCGGATGGACGGCCTCGTCTTCGACTACACGGTGCTCTCACCGAGCAGCGAACCGCTGGAGGCTGCCACCTATTCGACAGCTCTCGGGCTCGACCTCCTGGGCGGCTCCTTCGCCGCCGGCCTCCAGAGCCAGGGGGCCGATCGCGGGCCCAGAGTCGAGGTCTCCTGGACCGGTATCTGGCGGGAGAATCCCCGGGTCGCCCAGCTTCGGCTCGGCGACGGCTTCGCCACCGGCCCCCGAGCGCGGGCGCTTCGAGGCGTGAGCCTGAGCAACAGCCCCTACGTCCGGCCGGCCTGGCTGGGCGAGGTGCCCTTCCGGGGCCGGCTGGGGCCGGGGTGGACGGTAGAGGCGTGGCGCGGCGGGCGGCTCATCGGGTTCGACTCGGTGAATGCGCTGGGCGAGTTCTCGTTCGACGTCCCGGTGCAGTACGGGGAGAATCCCGTCGAGTTCGTGGCCTACGGTCCCTTCGGCGAGGTTCGGGAGTTCAATCGTACCTACCGGGTGAGGACCGACGGGATCCCGGCGCGGCGCTTCGAGTACGGCCTCGCGGCCGGCCAATGCCGGAGCGAGGCGTGCCAGGCGACGGCCAATCTGGATCTCCGTTACGGCCTGGACACCCGGTGGACCCTGCGGGCTGGCCTGGACCGGTTCTGGCGCGATACGCTCTCCGATCTCACCCACCCCTATGTCGGCCTGAGCGGGGCGCCGGTTAACAGCGTGACCCTGGAGGCCGAGGCGGTGGCGGGTGCGGTGCTCCGCGGGGCGGTGCAGTTCGAGCCCAGCGCGAGCCTCCTCCTGGGCGCTGAGGTGAACCGATACGCCCCGGGCACCGAGGCGCCGCTCCTCACGGTCGAGGGGCGCCGGAGCCAGTGGACCCTTTCGGGGTTCGCCCGCCCCGTGCCCCGCTGGACCGGCACGTTCATCGAGGCCAGCCTGGACCGGATCGCGGCCCGCTCCGGCAGGCACACCAGCGGCCGGCTGGGCCTGTCGCTGCAGGCGGCCGAGATTCGCCTCATTCCCTCGCTCCGCTTCCAGTATGACGAGCCGGCCGCCGGCGCCGGTCGCGGCCAGACGTTCTACGGGCTCAACAGCGTCATCCTTCCCCGGCCCAGCCTGGGGCCGGTGCTGGGCAGGATGACCGTGCGGACGGCCCTCGAGTTCGAGCGCGGAACCGGCCTCTCCAGCGGCTCCGCCTTCGCCGGCCTGCCCCTCCTGCGCGGCCTGCGGGCGGAGACCGGCCTGAGCTGGAGCCGCGGGATGCAGGGGATCGGGATGACGTTCCTGCTCGCCGCCGAGCTCCCCACCGTGCGCTCCTACACGACGCTCAACGCGGGCGGCGGCAGGCCGGCCACCGGTACCCAGTATGTGCAGGGCTCGGTGATCTACGATCCGGCAGGGCGGACCGTGGACCTCGCGCACGGCCCGTCGCTCGAGCGGGGCGGGGTCAGGGGCCGGGTATACCTCGATCTCGACGACAACGGTCGGTTCGACGGGCAGGACCGCCCGGTCCCGGGCGTGCGGGTGGTGGTGGGACAGACCTGGAGCCTCACCGACTCGGCCGGCACCTATCGAGTGTGGGACTTGCTCCCGTTCGAGCCCACGCTGGTGATCGTGGACTCGAGCACCGTGCCGTCGCCGCTCTGGGTCCCGGCCTTCGCGGCGGCGAGCGTCGAGCCGTCCCCCAATCGCTACCGCGAACTCGACATCCCGCTCGCGCCCGGCGGGGTCATCGAGGGGCGGGTCCTGCGCGCGGGGACCGGGAGCGCCGGGCCCGGCGGCGTGGTACTGGTCCTGACGCACCAGGCGACCCGCGAGACCCGAACTCTGACCACGTTCAGCGACGGGACCTTCTACGCCATGAGCGTCCGGCCCGGGGAGTGGGAGCTGGCGGTGGACCGGGGCTGCCTCGCGGTGCTGGGCGCGCGCGCCGAGCCGATTCGGTTCACCCTGCTGCCCGACCCCGACGGGGCCACGGTGAGCGGGCTCGAGGTCGTGCTCCGGTAACCCAGACTGAGCGACGCGAGACAACCTGGCAGGACCCAGATCTCGACCCCTGGACGCCCCCACTTCCGCCCGGCCCTCCGGCGGGGCGCCGCGGTGCTCGTTCCCTCAGCGCCACCAGGAGCCGGAGGCATGGTCCGGCGGTATCGCAACACCTCGCAAGCCCCCCGCAGAGGGAGGGCACGTGAGCCCCGCTGGCTACGCCGGCGTGCGGGTCTCTCAAGCCCCCGCAGAGGGAGGGCACTCGGCGTCAGGCAACCAGGTCTCCGGACGCCCGCTCCCCGGGCCTTGCGGTCTGCCATCGTCGTCGCGGCCCAGAGTTGCGGCGCCGGCGCTCCTCGTCTTCCCGTGCCAGCCACCCGTGGTTGGGTCGCGGCCGGCAACGATGACCGGCCTCGCAGTACCTTCCAGCTGCGGGGGCGCATCGGCGGCCCGGTTCACCCGCGCCGCCGCCAGCTCCACGCCCCCTCAGGTGCCTGACATGGCATTGTCGGCCGCTCGCTTCCGCCGTCTCGCGCTCGCCCAGCCCCACGCCAGGGAAGGATCCCACAGGGGGGCACCCCGACTTCCGCGTGGGCGACAGGACCTTCGCCTCGTTGAGCGCCGATGGGCGGCGGGCAGCGGTGCGGTGCGATCCGACAAGTCTGCTGTTTCTGGTGCGCCGGGATCGGGCCACCTACCGCGACGCGTGGGACGGGAGATGGCTGGGCATCGAGCTCGCCAGGGCGCGGGAAAGGACCGTGGCAATGTTGCTGGCAGAGGCCTGGCGGCTGGTGGCACCGAAGCGGATGCCGCAAGAGAGATCCTCGACGCCAGCAGCATCCACCGGGTCTGTTGGTGCGGGCGGGAGCCGCCCGGCGACTCGCCGCAGGCGCCAACAACATGATGTCGCCCGCCGCCCGACGAGACACGCGCGCGAGGCGGGAGGAAAATCACCCAGGGCAGTGCCCTCGCTGCGCGAACCGGAGACTCCCTGGACTCCACAGGACCCCGGCCGGCGACCGGCAAACCTCGCGCCAGGAGGCCCTCGTCAGGCGCCGGCCGCGATGCCGTCGCCCGGGACCCCGCTTTCGACCAGGCCCGCGCTCGCCTACCTTGAGTGTAGCCGCCTGACACCCTGGATCCAGTGACCGTAGATCCCCAGGCCCTGCCCTCCCGCCGCTGGCACCCGGCCGCCCTCCTCGACCGGCCGCGCCTGATCATCGCCGGGCTCAGCCTCGGCGTCGTGGCGAGCGTGGTCTCCCTGGCGGGATTCGGCCTGGAGTTGGTCTCGGATGCCCGGGCCTACGTGAGCGGTGAAAGCCTCTGGTCGAAGGCTCAGAAGGACGCCGTCTTCCACCTCCAGCGATACGCAGAGACCGGGAACGAGGCCGACTGGGACGCCTACCGCCAGGCGATCGCCGTGCCGCTTGGCGATCGCCGCGCCCGCCTGGAACTGGATCGCCCCGATCCCGACTGGCGCGCGCTGTACGAGGGCTTTCAGGCCGGCGGCAATCACCCGCGGGACATCCCGGGGCTCGCGCGGCTCTATCGCCGCTTTTCCTGGGCCCCGTACATGCGCGAGGCGATCGAGATCTGGCGCGAGGGCGACCGGTACATCGCGCGCCTCACAGCGGCTGCCAAGTCGCTTCGGGTCGAGGTCCGGGGGGCGGGGCCTCCCGAACGGCGCAGGGCCTGGCTCGCCCAGGTGGACAGCATCAACCTTGCCCTGCGGCCGCTGGAGGACCGGTTCTCTGCCGTCCTCGGCGCTGGTGCCCGCTGGCTCAAGCAGGTCGTCACCCTCTCGATGATCGGAGTGGCGTGCCTCCTGGTCGGCGCCGGTGGCTGGCTCTCCTGGCGGCTCGCCGCCCGAGCTCGCGAGTCGGCAGCGGCACTCGCCGAGTCCGAGGCGCGGTACCGCGCCTTGGTGGAAGATGCGACTTACGGCATCGCGCGGGTCGCGGCCTCGGGCCAGATCGAGGCGGCCAACCCGGCGCTGGCCCGGCTGCTGGGGTACGACGCCCCCGCAGAGCTGCAGGGTCTGAATCTGTGGCGGGAGGCTGGTGCCGACCCCGCCGAGGGCGAGGCCGCCCTCGCCGGGGTGGTCGGCGCCGGGCGCTTCGACGGCATCGAGCAGACGTGGAAGCGCCGGGACGGCCACCTCGTCCGGGTACGGATCAGTGGCCGCAGGGTGCCGGACCCCGGCGGGGGGCCCGGCTCCCTGCACCTCGTCGTGGAGGACGTGACCCAGCAGCGCGCGCTCGAGGACCAGCTCCGCCAGGCTCAGAAGATGGAGGCGGTGGGCCGCCTGACAGGCGGTATCGCCCACGACCTGAACAACCTGCTCACGGCCATTCTGGGCAACGCGGAGCTCTTGGCCACGGAGATGCCTCCCGATCAACCCCAGTTGCGCCGCGATCTGGACGATCTCCGGCAGGCGGCCTGGCGGGCCGCGGAGATGATCCGGAAACTCCTGGCCTTCGCCCGGCGCGAAACCCTCTCCCTCCGGCCGGTCGAGGCGCGGCGGGTTGTCAGCGAGGCCATCGCCATCCTGCGGCACCTCCTCCCCGCCAACATCGAGGTGCGGCTCGAGAACGAGGCCGGAGACCAGGGCATCCAGGCCGACCCCGTGGCGGTTCAGCAGATCCTGCTCAACCTGGCCACCAATGCCCGCGACGCCATGCCCCGCGGCGGCAGCCTGACGTTCCGGGTCGCCGCGACACAGGTGGAAGCGCAGGGCACAAGCGACCGGCCGCCCCCATGGCTCGCCCCGGGGCGGTACGTGACCATCGCGGTCCAGGATACAGGAACCGGCATGGATGCGGAGACGCAAGCCCGGGTATTCGAGCCCTTCTTCACCACCAAACCGCAGGGACAGGGAACCGGCCTCGGACTGGCCATGGTCTACGGCCTCATGAAGCAGCATCGCGGTTTCGTGCGGGTGGAGAGCGCGCCGGGGAAGGGCGCGACCTTTACCCTCTACTTCCCGGCCGCGCTGGAGAACCAGCCGGAGCGCTCCGAACCAGCGGCCCCGGGCCCGATCTCGAGACAGGGCACGGTGCTCGTGGTGGAGGACGAAGAGGCCGTACGGCGCACCGCCTGCCGGACGCTGGAACGCGCCGGCTTCAGGGCGCTTCCCGCCTCCGACGGGATCGAAGCCCTCGAACTGCTGCGCACCAAAGGACAGGAGATCGACCTCGTCCTGAGCGACGTGGTGATGCCCCGCATGGGCGGGATCGAGTTCTACGAGCGTGCCCGTGAGGCGGGGTGGGGTTCGATCCCGTTTCTCTTCGCCAGCGGCTATCCTTTGACTTCCGCAGTCGGGGGCGGGGCCTCGCTGGCCGGACTACCGTTCCTGCGCAAACCCTGGACGCCGGCGGATCTGGTTGGCCGGGTGAGCGACCTGCTGAGCCAGGCGCAACCCCGCCTCCCCTCGGCCCCAGGGAATACCCCGCTCGGCGGCTCGTAGAGCGGCGAGAGCTGCATCTCCTCCGCGGGAAGTGAGCCGCCACCGAGAACGGCAGGCAACAAACAACCCCGCTCGCGCGGGGTTGCCGTCGGTCCCGGGCGGGGAGCCCGGGCCCTGCTGAGCCGGCCACGGCGTGGTACTGAGAGGCCGTTGGAGGGACCGGGCCGGCTCCATGCGCGCGGCGCGGCCTCGCGCCGCCGTACCCTGCTGCTAGTCGCCCGCGCCGTCGTCCGGCCAGTAGTAGCGGCCGTCCCGCTCGTAGACCGCGACCTCACGGAGCCCTGGCACCCGCCGGTCCGGGCGATCGTACCAGCGATCGCCGTCCCGGTCGTACCAGACCGTGACCCGGCGATATCCGTGGTGGCGATACCAGCCATGGCCCCGGCGGAACGTCTTGACCACGATCACGCGGGGCTCCACGATCACCACCCGCGGGTGATAGTAGTAGTGGCCCAGGTAGTACGGCCGGTAATGGAAGTACGGATGGCCGATGATCACGCGGCCGTAGACTGGACCCTGTCGGATGCCCAGGTCCAGGCTCACCTGCTGGGCCTCCGCTCTGGAGGGGACCACGGCCACGAAGAGCGCGACGACGAGCGAGGCGACGGTGGCTTTCATGCAGGGCTCCGGTGCGAGTGTCCGTCCCTGACCAGTCGCCAGCTGCGTGCCACCCGGCCAACGCCATACAGATCAACGAGTTAGATAACGACCCCTCGCTCCGCCCTGTCCCCCGGAGATGACGCCGCCCGGGCCGGGTGTCCCCTGGCCCGACCGTTTCCGGATGAAGGCTGCATCCGGATGAAGGCTGCATAAACATGCCAGGGGGTCTGTCCGCGACCTTGACACTATCCGAAGCGGCCGACATACTTGGCTCCCCTGCGAGCGCGGCTCGATCCCCGCCCGACGCCGCGCCGGCTCGCGCACGGATTCCCCACGCCCGTGGATACCACTATGTCTATGTGGCGCCAGATCCTTTCCTTCTTCAAAACCCCGACGGAGGGTAGCATGGCAGCGGACTTTTTCATCGGCGAGTCGCTGGTCGGCGAGGGCAACGAGGTTGCCCACGTGGACCTGATCATCGGCAGCAAGAGCGGCCATGCCGGCGCCGCCTTCTGCAACGCCCTCAGCAACAACAAGGACGGCTTCACGACCTTGCTCGCGGTCGTGACCCCCAACCTCCCGGCCAAGCCCGACACGCTCCTGTTCAACAAGGTCACCATCAAGGGCGCCAAGCAGGCGGTGCAGATGTTCGGTCCCGCCCAGGCTGCGGTGGCGCGGGCCGTGGTGGACAGTGTCGCCTCAGGGATCATCCCCAAGGACAAGGCCAACGACTGGTGCGTGCTGGTCGGGGTCTTCATCCACTGGCAGGCCGAGGACAACAAGAAGATCTTCCAGTACAACTACGAAGCGACCAAGCAGGCCATCGAGCGCGCGCTCAAGGGCCTGCCGACGGTGGACTCGGTCATCGCCGGGGCCAAGACCGCGAAGCACCCGTTCAGCGGCGTGGACAACGCCTGAGCCAGCGGGTAGCCGGTCGTCGAGAGGGGCGGGGACTCCCCCCGCCCCTCTCTACGTTCGCTGGGTGGCCCGAACCTTTGTTTCCGACCGGACGATCTCCATGCGCAAGCTCCTTCTCCAGCTGGACAGCTCCCGCCTCCCGAGCGTGTTCGATCAGGTCGTGGCCTATGACGCAGGCGTGGACGAGATCATGAGCTATGGCGGGGTGGTCGAGGGCGACGTTCGCGACCTGATCCACGGTTGCATCTTCACCCGCGGACCCAAGGACCTCCATCACACCGCGGTCTGGATCGGCGGGAGCAACATGTCCGCCGGAGAGCACCTGCTCGCCATTGCGCTGGACTCGATGTTCGGGCCGTTTCGTGTCTCGGTCATGCTGGACTCGAACGGTTCCAACACCACCGCGGTGGCGGCGGTGGTGAAGATCGAGGAAGCGCTCGGGCGAGTGTCGGGCAAGAAGGCTCTGGTGGTCGGGGGCACGGGACCGGTAGGACAACGCGCGGCAGGCCTGCTCGCCAAGGAGGGCGCGCAGGTGACGATCACCTCCCGGCGCCCGGAACAGGGCGAGAAAGCCCGCCGGAGCATCGGCGAACGGTTCCACGTGCAGGTCCAGGCGGCGGTGCTGGGCGGGCCGGCCGAGGCCGCGCCGATGCTGGAAGGGGTGGAGATCCTGCTCAACGCGGGAGCCGCGGGCGTCCAGATGGTACCGCGGGATGCCTGGATCGGCCGTGGCATCAAGGTGGCCGTGGACCTGAACGCGGTCGAGCCGCTCGGCATCGAGGGGATCGAGCTCAACGACGCCGGCGTGGAGCGTCATGGCAGCATCGTCTTCGGTGCCTTCGGCGTGGGGAACTTCAAGACCAAGTTGCACAAGGCCTGTGTGGCCGAACTCTTTACCCGGAACGATCTCGTGCTCGACGCAGAGAGCATCGCCGAGGTGGCCCGGCGCCTGCTGGCGGCGAAGAAGCCGGCCGCGGGCCAGACCCCGTCCCGGAGCCGCTAGCTGACTGCGGGCGCTGCGTGAGGCGGGGGGTCTGCGCTCCGGTGTCTCCGGCACTCCCCCTCGCGTGGCAGGAGCCACGGCGATCCGGCCATGCCCCTCGTCATCGGCATTGACCCGGGGACGGTCAGCATAGACGTGTGCGGGCTCGAGGATGGCCGCCTTGTGCTCGACCGGTCCATCCCGACGTCGGAGGCGCTGGCCGACCCCGACCGGCTGGTCACGCTGCTCCGGAGCGCCGGCCCCCCCGATCTCGTCGCCGGGCCCTCCGGGTACGGCCTGCCCCTTGTCCCCGCGGCCAGAGCCACCGACGAGGATCTCAGGCTGGCCTTTCTGGCCGCGCCGGGCGAGGAGGGGGGAATCGGCGGCATGCGCCGCCTGGCCCGAGTGCTCGGCGAGTCCGGGCTCCCGGTGGTCTACACGCCCGGAGTGATTCATCTCGATACGGTCCCTATCCGGCGGAAGCTCAACCGGGTGGATCTCGGGACGGCGGACAAGGTCGCCGCAGCCGCCCTCGGCATCGCCGACCAGTGCGCGCGCCTCGGCCTGAGTCCGGACGCAACCTCGTTCATCCTGCTGGAACTGGGAGGCGCCTTCTCGGCCGCGCTCGCGATCGAGGCGGGGCGGATCGTGGACGGTCTGGGCGGCACCAGCGGTCCCATCGGCTGGCGTGCCGCCGGAGCCTGGGACGGCGAGGTGGCGTTCCTGGCCGGTCGGGTGACCAAGGCGCTGCTCTTCCGCGGCGGAGTGTCCGACCTGCCGGAATCCCGGCAGGCCGAAGGCCTCCTGGCGCTGGTGGAGGGTGCCCTCAAGGCGGTGCGCCAGCTCCAGGTCGCGGTGGCCAGGCCGCGCGAGATCCTGCTTTCCGGGCGCACGGCCGAGAAGCCGGGGGTGAGGGAGCCGCTCGAAACCGAGCTTGCGGCCCTGGCGCCGGTCGAGCGCCTCCGCGGCTTTGCCCGGGTGGCCAAGGCGGCGGCGCAGGGCGCGGCACTCATCGCCGATGGTCTGTCAGGCGGTCGCCACGCGGCCCTGGTCGAGGCGATGCGCCTTCGCCAGGCGAGCGGGACCGTGCTCGACTACCTGCTGGTGATCCCGAAGGAAGAGGCGCGGAGGAGACTCGGCATCGCCGCGAACGGTGCCTCGGCGGGAGGGTAGGCGGGGATCGTCCTGCGGTCCCGACCCTTCCGGTCGTCCCGCCTCACGGTGCTCCGGCCAGCCACGCCACCGCCACCGCCGGGGCACAGTCGGCCGCCCGCGCCCGTTCCGGCTCGTCCCCCTCGAAGAGCGTCGCGAAATCCACATACGGCCGGCGCAGGCGCCGGGCAAGGTCGGCTGCGAGAAAGCGCCCCACCCCGGCGCCGACCACCGGGGCGCTGGCGGGCAGCTCTCCCCGCGAGAGCACCCGCTCGCACTCCCGCTCGATCCGGCAGAGCTGGGCCTCGGCAAGCCCCTCGGCGAGCCGGCACCAGGCGACCTCCGGAGCCGAGTCGGCGTCACGCCCGACCATGCGGGCCAGTCGCCGGATGCTGGCCTCGACGGTTCTGGGGCCGCCGTCGGCGGTGGGATGCTGGTCCGCGCCCTCAGGGAGCCGGCCCGTGATCCGGTGTACATCGGCCGCGGTTGCGAAGTGCTCCGCCATGAGCGGCACCCAGTGGCCGCCGAAGGGCACCCGGGGCGCGAGCGCCATCACGGGGGTCCTGACGACCCCGGTATAGACCAGCTCCCCCGAGACGAGCCGCTCGGCGTCGCTGGTCCCCTGGGCCAGCACAAGGCCGCCAGCGACCGGCACCAGGTCGGTGGTCGTGCTGCCGATGTCCACCAGGATGGCCGCGGCGACTCGCCGAGCGAGGAGGGTGGCGCTGGCGAGCCAGTTGGCCGACGCCACGCTGGCGGCGAGCGCGCCGGCCTGGTCCGTTCCGATGAACCCTGCCCGCCCTGCCCACACGAGCAGCCGGGCTTCTGCCAGCCGCGCCCGCATCACGTCCACCAAGACCGCCACGCCCTGCCGCCGGTCGGCGAAGCGATCCACCATCTCGCCGGTCATCGTGACCGCGTGCAGGCGGCTGGCGCCCAGGGCCGGAACCGCCTGGGCGAGCGCCTCGTCGAGACGCTCCACTCCCTGCCACAGCGGGCAGGGGAGCTGGAGGACCCGCTCCACCCGGCCCGCGCGGCCAAGCCGGGCCGCCTTGAGATGGGCCCCGCCGACGTCCCATCCGATCACCGGCTCAACCCACATGATCCGGCTCCAGCACGATCTCCGTGGTCGTTCCGGGCCCGAGTTCGGGCTCCAGCCACTCCTCCCCCCCCTGGAAGGCAGCGAGCACCAGCGCCGCCGGGTTGAGGCCCAGCGCCTCCCGGAGCCCGCAGTAGGACGTGGTGATCCTGGGGTTGATCTCGAGCACGACAGGGCCGCCGCGGGTCTCGACCAGGTCCACCCCCACGTAGCCCGCGAGCCCGGGGAGGGCGGCGGCGATGCGGGCCCCGAGCCCGGCGCGAACTCCCTCGGGGTCGGGCTCGGCGTTCACGCTGAGTCGCTCCAGGGTCACCGCACCTCGTTCGATTCTCACCCACTGCCGGTTGCAGGCCAGGAGACGCGCCCGGCCCTGGCGACAGACGAGGGAGAGGCTGAGCGGCCGGCCGGGGATCCAGGGCTGCGCGACGAATCGGCCTCCACCGGCTGCGAGCCGCGCGCGAGCAGCGCGCCAGTCGGACACGATCACGGTATCGCTCGCCCCGGCACCGTCATCGGGCTTCACCACCCACCTCCCCGGCAGAGGGGGGAGATCCGCCGCGCGGTCGAAGGTCGGGGCCACAGGAATGCCCGCCGCCTCGAGCGCGCGAGCGGTGGCCAGCTTGCTGCCGGCGAGGCGCACGACGTCGGGCGGGCATCCGACCACCGGCTTCCCTTGCTCCAGGGTGATCCGGACGAACTGCTCCAGCATCCCATCGGTCTCCGGGGCGATGGGCCAGGCCGCGCTGGCCCGCGCGAGCGCGCGCCGGTAGAGCCCGGCCGCGTCTTCGCCGGGCGTCGGTCGCACCGTCTCGAAGCCGGGGAGCGGCGGCAGCCTGGGATCCCGCGTCGTCACAAGCGTGATCTCCGGCAGCTCGGCCAGATCGGCGAGCAGGGCCCGGAGCATGAGATCGCCCTCCCGGGCGAGGCCGGGCGGCAGCGGCTGGCCGGCCAGTCCGCCCCCGGAGGCGAACTCGAAGACGAGCAGTCGGATCGGGGTCACGGGTCCGTCGAGTCAGCCGAGCTACCCCGCCCGGGCCGGCCCTGCGGGACAGGGGTGGCGTCCCCGGCTCCGCCGATCACGAGCTACCGCCCCGGGCCGGGGCGGCCGCCGGGACCGCGAGTCGGCGAGCCAGGAAGTCATCCACCAGAAGCTGGGCGATGTTGGCCCGGGTCACGCTCTGGAGGCCTTTCCAGGCGGGAACCCCGTTGACTTCGAGCACCTGGACCCGCCCGTCGCGGTCCTGCACCAGGTCCACTCCCGCGTAGTCTGCACCGACGGCGGCGGTGGCGGCAACGGCGAGCCTCGCCAGTTCGCCTCCGGCCACGGCCGCCTCGCAGCGACCGCCCCGGGCCACATTGTTGACCCAGGTGATCCCCCGCCGCACCATGGCCGCCACCGCCTGGCCCCCGATCACGAACACTCGCCAGTCGTGCCACCCGGAGCCCCCCGCCCCGGTCTCGACGTAGCGCTGGAGATACCAGACCCCGCCACACTCGGCGGCATCCGGGATATCCATGCCCGCCGCGAGCCGGCGGAGGCCGACTCCCTGCGAGCCGAACAGGGGCTTTGCCACGACCTCGTGCCCCAGCGCGGTTTCTCGGAGCAGGAAGGCCCGCGCCTGGGCCGGGGTCTCGGTGACACAGGTGGGCGGGGTCGCGAGCCCCGCACGGTCGAGCAGGAAACTCGTCATCGCCTTGTCCACGGTCCGCTCGATCGCCCGGGCTTCGTTGTAGACCGGCACGCCGAGCCGGCGGAGCGCGTGCAGGATGTCGAGCCGCAAGGTGATCTGCTCCAGAGTGCCGGCCATGATCCCCCGCACCACCGCCCCGTCCGGCAGGCGCCCCTCGAAGCCGGGGATGACCACTCCGTCCACTCCGTGGACCAGGTCAATGCGGCACTCCCGGAGGCTCGCGAAGCTCGCTTCCACGCGGCGGGCCAGGAAGGCGCGCCGGAGCCGCCGGCCGTGCCAGCCGGGATCGTCGGTCAGGATGGCAACGCGCAGCGCCACGGTCAAGCTCCCTTCTCCATGACCGCCGAGGCCAGCTGCACGAGCCTGCGCCGGATGAGCGCCAGCGCGGCATCGTGATTGGCCGCCTCGGCGGTGATCGTGCACACCGGCTCCCCGGGGGCGAAACGGACCCCGGGATTCGGAACGTCACGGCACCAAGCGGGAAACTCGAGGGACTCGGCCACCCGCCCGAAGGTCGAGGCGTAATAGACCGCGTGAGCCCGAACCGCTGACCTCGGAGCCGGGGCCGCCGGCAGGACGCCCCCGCACGCCTGGAGGTGGAAGGCGAAGAGCCCTTCAGGATAGTCGGCGTCGTAGAGATCCAGCGTGGCCGTCGGGCGCGGGTTCAGCTCGAGGGCGAGCCACTCCTCGCCGCGGCAGAGGAAGTCGAGCCCGTTGAGCCCGACCAGTCCGGTCGCGGCGACGAGCGCATCGAGGCGCTCCCGGAGATCGGCCTCGACCACGGGCGGCAGCGCCACCCCGCCGACCGCGCCACCGTAGAGAAAGGGACGGCCAGGCCGCGCCGGGGAGGTCCACTGCCGGTTGAAACCCAGGACCAACGCCCGCTGGCCGTTGGCCAGGAAGGTGACCGAGCAGGTTTCCCCTGGCTCGAAGCGCTGATAGTAGCACCGGGCACCAGCGCGCCGCTCTTGGGCGCGCCGGACCTGGGCCCCGCCGGCCCCTCCCGGGTCCTTCACCAGCCACCCGGAGGGCCGGTCCGGCGGGGTGAAGCGGACGGCCGGGTGGCGGATACCCAGTCGCCTGAAGAGTCCCAGCAGGCGCGCAGGATCGCGGACGCACGCCACCGTCTCGGGGCGGTTACCCCACAACCTCCGGCCCCGTGCCAGCCGGGCGATGTGACCTGTCCTGCCCTCGAAGCCGGCGCCGCAGATGACGCCCTCGTAGCGGTCCGGCGGTTCCAGCGCCGCGGCCGCGGCAAGGAGCGCTCGCGCATCGAGGCGCACGCCGCTCCTGGCAGCCACGGCACGGCAGGCGATCGCGGCGGCGCGGGTGTCGCGGTCGCCGAAGCAGTCGAGCGCGACGACCGGAAAGCCACCCCGCGCCGCGGACTGCGCCAGCGCCCGGACGGTGATGCCAGCGAGGAGATACGGTTTCAGCGGGAACGCCCTTCGCCGCTATCTGGAATGGTCCACCCGGGACGGAGGCTGCCACGGGATCGCCGCGGCCCGCACGGTCGCGGGCCGCGCGTCGCCGGAACATACCCTGCCCCGGTGACTTGTCCACGTCCTGGCGGCGAAGCAGCATGCGAGGCCGCCGAGCTCGTGAGGCCGCCCGCCCGCGCCGGCCCCCGGTGGCCTGCGCCAGGCGGGGTTCCGAGCGCTGCGATCGGCGCGCGGGCCGGAGAGAGGCCTGGCACGCTGGGCCGGCCACCGCGTCGCGCCCGCTTCCTCTCCGCCATTGCACTGGCGACCGCTCGCTACATCTTACTACGTCTCGATCTCCGGCGTTCATGGGCCAGCTACCGCACGCGGTCGAAGTTCCCGAGGTCACCTGTCCATTCTGCGGTTTGCTCTGCGACGATCTGGTCGTGAGCCGCATTGAGGGCCGGCTCGCCGTTCAGGCGAACGGGTGTTCGATCAGCAACGCCGCGTTCTCCCATCGAGCCGGGGAAGACCAGGAGCAGCCCCGGGTGGGCGGGCGCCGGGCCACGTTGGAGCAGGCGATCGAGGAGGCGGCCGGGCTGCTGCGCGCGGCGCGACAGCCGCTCTTCGCCGGCCTCGGCACGGATGTCGCCGGGGCCCGCGCCACCGCCCGGTTGGCCGAACGGCTCGGCGGGATCGTGGATCACATGAATTCCCCGGCTGCGATCCGCAACACGCTCGCCCTCCAGGATCGAGGCTGGATCACCACCACGCTTTCGGAGGTCCGCAACCGGGCCGACCTCTTGATCCTGATCGGCGACGTGACCCGGCGGTTCCCCCGCTTCCTGGAGCGCTGTCTGGTCGAGAACTCGATGTTCGGGTCCCCGCGCCGGGTCGAGGTCGTGGTGCTGGGCCAGGGTCTGCCAGCGGGAGTGGCCGGGTCCGACCCGCCGCCGGTGCTGATCCCTTGCGAGATCCACCGGTTGCATGAGGCGCTGGGCGTGGTCCGGGCACTTGTCGCCGGGCGGCGGCTCGAGGCCGAGATGGCCGCGGGCGTACCGCTTGCCCGGTGGCGGGAACTTGCGGAGCGGATGCGAGGGGCGCGCTACGGCGTGCTGGTCTGGGCCGCCGCCGAGCTCGATTTCCCCCACGCCGATCTGGCGGTCCAGGCGGCGAGCGAACTCGTCAAGGATCTGAACCGCACCACCCGGTTCGCCGGGCTTCCGCTCGGCGGCAGCGATGGCGACGTCACGGTGGATGCCGTCCATCTCTGGCAGACCGGTTTCGGGACCCGGACCTCCTACGCCCGCGGCTATCCGGAGTACGATCCCTGGCTTTTCTCCGCGGCGCGGCTTCTGGCGTCCGGCGAGGCGGACGTTCTCTTGTGGATCTCGAGTTTTGACGAGCGGCGGGCGCCTCCCCCCACGAGGGTTCCGGCCATCGTTCTGGGGCGGCCGGGCATGGTCTGCCCGGCGGAGCCCGCGGTGTTCATCCCGGTCGGCACGCCCGGGGTGGATCACGGCGGCCATCTCTTCCGGACCGACCGGGTAGTGGCCCTCCCGCTCCGGCCGCTTCGCGACTCGGGGCTGCCCGGCGTCGCTCAGGTCCTGGACGCCATCGAGCGGGCCCTGTAACTCCGCCACCGGATCGGCCTCATGCTGCTCAAGCTCGCGGGTGGTCGGGTATACGATCCGGCCGAGGGGGTGGACGGCGAGGTGCGCGACCTCTACGTGCGCGACGGGCGGATCGTGGCGCCGCCGGACCCAGGCGAGCGGGTGGATCAAGAATTCAATCTGTCAGGCACGGTCGTGATGGCCGGGGCCATCGACCTGCACACCCACATCGGGGGCGGGAAACTCAACATCGCTCGCGCCCTGCTCCCCCAGGACCACCGGGCCGATCTGGTGCCGCGGACGGACCACACCCGGGCCTCGGCGGGTCACGCGGCCCCCGGCACCCTTGCCACCGGCTACCGCTATGCCGAGATGGGCTACACCGCCTGCTTCGAGCCGGCGGTGGTACCGGCCAATGCGCGCCAGGCCCATCTCGAGATGGGCGACACGCCGATCGTGGACAAGGGCGGCTACCTCATGCTGGGGAG
>JBBIMQ010000015.1:0-16121 GCA_037444345.1 Gemmatimonadota bacterium
CGCCTGCAACCTCGGCCACGGGCCCGGCTGCACCGCGCTCGGCCTCTGGTACGAGCGCGGGATCCCGCTCGATCCCGACCTCGCCCGGGCGGCGGCCCTCTACCTGGCCGGCTGCACGGCGGGGGACGCCGAGGGCTGCGAGCGGGCGGGCGGAGCGTATGAGGCGGGCACCGGTGTGTTCCGCAACGAGGCCGCGGCGACCCGGTACTACCGGCAGGCCTGCGACGCCGGCCGGGCGTCGGCCTGCGTCAGGGCCGGGGATCTCTACCTGGCGGGCCGCGGGGTGCGCACCGACGAGGGGCTCGCCGCGCGGCTTTTCCTGCAGGCCTGCGAGCTCGGTGACGCCAACGGCTGTGTCAGGCTCGGCCATCTGTACGAGAACGGTCGCGGCGTCTCCCGCGACCCCGGGCGGGCCGAGTCTCTCTATCGCCGCGCCTGCGCGGTGGGAAACGTCGCGGCGTGCCGGCTCCCCCTGCTCGACCGGGACGACCTCCTCATCGCCCCCTGAAATCCCCCGCCCCGAACCGGAGGCCCACGGCGCCGCTCTCGCGGTTCACCCGAGGCCCGAGGTCCCGGAACCGGGCCCTCGCTCCCGCCGGATCCCGCGCCTCCACCGTGGAGTTCCGGTAGAGCCGGTAGTAGCCGATGTGGGCCCGGGTCGTGCCGGGAGGCACGGCGCAGTGACAGGGTTCTGCCACGGCCAGACCCGCGTTGACCGTCACCTCGAGCGGAACCGCGGTGGCGTTGGAAACGAGCGGCGCGAACACCGGGAACTCGCCGCTCTGGGCCGAGACGGTCTTGACCAGGCGGCCGCGTGGCCGGTCCGCCGTGATCGCTCCCTGGAGGTCCGTGCCCAGGGGTCGGCCCTCGGGGTCCGCCGGGCGCACCAGGTACCAGTGCGCCACCAGGGCGGCGCCGGACCTCACCGGGGCGGAAACCCGGCCGCCGGCGGGGATTTCGATCGTGCGGCCTTCCAGGACCAGCCGGATCGGCTCCACCAGCCGGTTTACCACCACCAGCTCGGCCCGCCGTCCCCTCGCGAGCCAGAGCGCAGCCCCGGCCCCGAGCAGCCCCAGAACGAGCAGCACCCTGGACCAGCGACGTCCCTGGCCGCCCCCCTCAGGGCCCGCGCCCCCCGGCCGGGACGGCGCCACCCGGGCCCGTTCAGCGCTCGGCAGTCTGACGGTGGCCTCCTCTTGCACCCGTCGGGCAATCCGCTCCGCGCTCACCGCCTCCGAGGATCCGCTGGCCCGACCCGCGTCGAGCGCGGCGAGCAGGGCCGCCGCCGATTGGAAGCGCTCCGCCGGCCGCTTGGCGAGGCAACGCACGATGACCTCCGACAGCCACATCGGAATCCGGGCATTCCGCGCCGTGGCGATCGGGGCCGGCTCGCTCAGATGCTTCCCGACGATCTCTTGCGACGTGTCTCCTTCGAACGGCGGCGCTCCGGTCACCATCTGGTAGAGCAACGCCCCGATCGCGTAAAGGTCGGATCGGGCGTCCAGGTCCCCCTGCCCCAGCGCCTGCTCCGGACTCATGTACTGCGGCGTCCCCACCACGAAGCCAGTCTGGGTCTTGTGCCCGCCCCCACCCAGTTGCTTGGCAATCCCGAAGTCCACCAGAAGCGGACGCCCCGTGGATGCCTGCAGCATGATGTTGTCCGGCTTGATATCCCGGTGCACCAACCCCTGCTCGTGAGCGTGGGCCAGCGCCTCGAGAACGGGGCGCAGGATCGCCAGGGCCCGGTCGGCCGAAAGGGGGCTCTCGCGCCGCAGGAGCGAGGCGAGCGACTCCCCCTCCACGAACGGCATCGCGTAGAAGACGATCCCCTCCGCATCGCCCACGAAGTGAATCGGCAGAATGTTGGGATGGTCCAGCCGGGCAATGGCGCGGCACTCCTGCTTGAAGCGTTCCAGCATCCCGGCCGACCAGGCCAGGTCAGGCTTGAGCACCTTCACCGCGAGCCGGCGCTGGAGTTCCGCGTCCCAGACATCCCAGACCTGGGCAAACCCGCCCTCCCCCACCAGCCGCCGCACCTCGTACTTGGGACCGAGCCCCCGGGAGAGCCGCTCGGCCATGTCGGCCGTCGGGCCCGTGGAGCCTTGTGCGCCGCCGGTCCGGGAACCGCACCTCGGGCAAAAGAGCGCTTCTCGGGGAACCGGGGTGCTGCAGGCCGGGCAGGACGAGACGGACATGAGGACTAATGTACGCCGGTTCAGGCTCCCGGTCGCTGGCAGGGGGCAGGGGACCAGGGTCCCGGCTCCGAGCCTGGAGGATGGCCTGAACCCGTTGTCCCGCAAGCGGTTGCCAGATTAGCCCCGTCCCCTTGCAGGCTGTCATCGCAAAATGTGTCACTCTGCTAGTTTCTGGTCGTCAATCCCTTCTAGATCTCGGTATTTTCCGACATGTGTCAGTAAAACCGTGCATATTTTGCATGATTCACTTGACAGATTGCAATCTCCTGGCTACGATTGTGGCCGTGGCCCCGGACCGCCCGGGGCAAGTGCGTTCTGGACCTCGACCCTCAGCCCCAATCGCCCATGACAGCCATCTCCAAGCCCAAGGTTGGCCGCAGCAAGCCGGCCCAGGACCTCAAGCGGGTCAAAGACCTGATCGCCGCCGAAGGGGTGCAGATCATTGACGTGAAGTTCGTGGACCTTCCCGGCACCTGGCAGCATTTCTCCATTCCGGCCGACACGCTGGACGAGGACATGGTGCGTGAAGGCCTGGGCTTTGACGGCTCGAGCATCCGCGGGTTCCAGGCGATCAACGAGAGCGACATGCTGCTCATGCCGGACCTCTCCACGGCGTTTGTGGATCCGGTGCTCGAGGTCCCGACGCTCTCGATCATTTGCGATGTGTACGACCCGCTCACGCTGGAGCCCTATTCCCGGGATCCGCGCTTCGTGGCCTTCAAGGCCGAGGAATACCTGAAGACCACCGGCATCGCGACCACCTCGTACTGGGGGCCGGAGGCGGAGTTCTTCATTTTCAACTCGGTCTCGTTCGACCAGAACGCCCACGAGGGCTACTACCACATCGACGCCGAGGAGGGGATCTGGAACTCGGGGCGGAACGGCGCGGCACCCAACCTGGGCCACCGCCCGCGCCACAAGGAGGGCTACTTCCCGGTGCCGCCCGTGGACCGGCTCCAGGACGTGCGGTCGAAGATCATCCTGGCCATGATGAAGGCGGGCATTCCGGTGGAGGTGCAGCACCACGAGGTGGGCACGGCTGGCCAGGCCGAGATTGACTTCCGCTTCGGCACCCTGGTGCAGACGGCCGACCGGCTCATGGTCTACAAGTATCTGGTCAAGAACGTCTGTCACCGCCTGGGCTACACGGCCACGTTCATGCCCAAGCCGCTGTTCGGCGACAACGGCTCCGGGATGCACGTGCACCAGTCGCTCTGGAAGGACAACACCCCGGTGTTCTTCGACGAGAAGGGCTACGCCCTGCTCTCGGACGTGGCGCGCTGGTACATCGGCGGGCTCATTGCGCACGCGCCCGCGCTGCTGGCCCTCTGTGCCCCGACCACGAACAGTTACCGCCGCCTGGTGCCCGGCTTCGAGGCGCCGGTCAACCTGATGTACTCTCAGCGCAACCGGTCGGCGATCTGCCGGATTCCCACCTATTCGGCGAGTCCCAAGGCCCGCCGGGTGGAGTTCCGGGCGCCGGACCCGTCGTGCAACCCCTATCTGGCCCTCGCGGCGATGCTGATGGCCGGCCTGGACGGCATCAAGCGGAAGATCGAGCCGCCCGCGCCGATTGACGAGGACCTCTACGAGCTCCACGACGAGCGGAAGGCGTCCATCAAGACCGTGCCCGGCTCGCTGGCGGAGGCGCTCGACGCCCTGGAGCAGGACCACGCGTTCCTGCTCGAGGGAGACGTGTTCACCGCCGATGTCCTGGAGACCTGGATCGGTATGAAGCGCTCGAAGGACGTGGCCGCGGTCAATCTGCGGCCCCATCCCTACGAGTTCTTCCTCTATTACGACGCCTGAAGCCGGGGCACGACCCGACGGCCGCGGCGGCGCCTGCGTTGCAAGGGGAAGTGGGTGGCGGGAGTGACCGTCACCCGCTTCCCCGACAGGGGTACAGACCGCGTCTTCCCCGGCCCTGAGTTACTCACCCCCAGCCCCCGACACCCATGGAACAGATTTCCGGCGCCGATACTGCCTGGATGCTCGCGTCCACCGCGCTTGTCCTGCTCATGACCCCCGCCCTGGCCTTCTTCTATGGCGGCCTGGTACGGGCCAAGAATTCGCTCAACACCATGATGATGAGCTTCGTGGCCCTGGGGGTGGTGGGAATCGTGTGGGCCGTCCTGGCCTACAGTCTGGCGTTCTCCGAAGGGTCCGCCGTGCTCGGAGGACTCGGCAACGCGCTGCTCCTCGGCGTGGATACGGCGGCCAAGGGAACCATCCCGCACGTCCTGTTCATGGCCTATCAGGGAACCTTTGCCATCATCACGGCCGCGCTCATTTCGGGAGCGGTCGTCGAGCGGATGCGGTTCGGGCCCTATCTGCTGTTTCTCGTCGTCTGGTCGCTTGTGGTCTATGCCCCCGTCGCGCACTGGGTCTGGGGCGGAGGCTGGCTCATGACCCGGGGCGTGCTGGATTTCGCGGGCGGCACGGTCGTGCACATCAACGCCGGCGTGTCGGCGCTGGTCGCTGCCCTGGTCCTCGGGCCGCGCAAGGACTACGGCCGGCAGGCGATCCTGCCGCACAGCGTGCCGTTCACCCTGCTCGGCGCGGGCCTGCTCTGGTTCGGCTGGTTCGGGTTCAACGGCGGCAGCGCGCTCGGCGCCAACGAGCTGGCCGGCCTCGCGTTCACCAACACGTTCCTCGCCCCCATGGCGACGCTGGCGGTGTGGGCCCTGCTCGACGCGGCCCGCAGCGGCCACGTCACCGCCGTGGGCGGGGCCACGGCGATCGTCGTCGGCCTGGTGGCGATCACGCCCGCGGCCGGGTTCGTCAGTCCCCTGGGCGCACTGGCCCTGGGGGCGGTCGCCGCCTTCCCCAGCTACTTCGCCATCGTGCTCCGCTCCCGCACCCGACTGGACGATTCGCTCGACGTCTTCGCCGGCCACGGCATCGGCGGCCTCGCCGGCGCCTTGCTCACCGGAGTCTTCGCCAGCAAGGCGTGGAACCCGGCTGGCGCCGACGGACTTCTGGCCGGCCATGCGGCCCAGGTCGGTACCCAGGCGCTGGGGGCGTTCGCCTCCCTCCTGTACGCCGGCCTGATGACCTTCGTGATCCTCAAGCTTCTGGGCCAGGTCGTGGCGCTGCGAGCCGCCCCCAAGGTCGAGGGCCTCGGAATGGACGTGAGCCAGCACGGCGAGGAAGCCTACGCCAGCGGCGAAGGTTCGATCCTGGTCCTCCCCGCCGAGGAGGCCCCGGCCCTGGCGTCCGCCCCCAGCCTCACCCCTCGCGTGGCGCCGCGCTGAGCGCCGGGAGCGTCCCATGAAACTCATCGTCGCCATCATCCGGCCCGACCGCCTCAGCGAAGTGCTCGAGGCGCTCTATCGCGCCGAGGTCCGCGGCCTCACGGTGTCCCGCGTCCTGGGCCATGGAGGCGAGACCGACCGGGTCGAAACCTACCGCGGGGTGACGGTCAAGATGGAGCTGCAGGAGAAGGTCCGTCTCGAGATCGGCGTCTCGGAGCCGTTCGTGGACATCACCGTCAAGGCGATCCTGGCCTCCGCCCGGACCGGGGAGGTTGGCGACGGCAAGGTCTTCGTCCTCGACGTCGCCCAGGTTCATCGGATCCGGACCGGCGAGCGCGACGAGGCCGCCGTGACACCCCCGCTACCAGCCGAGGTCTGACGCCGCCGCCCCGCCGGCGGGGCCCCGGGAAGTGAGCTAGACAATGAACGGATCGGCGGATCGAACCGATCGGACTTGACCCCGATCGTTCGATCCGCCAATCTGTCTTGTCTCCGCAATCCGATCCTCGTCGCCGTCCTTCGCCTCCTTTCTTTCCTGCATTCATGCCAGCGCACCTGAGAAGCGGTCTCATCACCCAGGGCTACGAGCGCACGCCCAACCGGGCCATGCTGCGTGCCGTGGGGTTCGGGGATCGCGACTTCGACAAGCCGATCGTCGGCATCGCGAGCGGCTTCAGCACGATCACTCCCTGCAACGCCGGCCTCGACCGGCTGGCGGCACGGGCCGCCGAGGCGGTCCGGCAAGCCGGGGGTATGCCGCAACTCTTCGGGACCATCACCGTCTCTGACGGGATCTCCATGGGCACCGAGGGAATGAAGTATTCCCTGGTGTCGCGCGAGGTGATCGCCGACGCGATCGAGACCGCGTGCAGCGCCGAGTGCATGGACGGTGTGGTGGCGATCGGCGGCTGCGACAAGAACATGCCGGGGGCTCTCATCGCAATGGCCCGGATGAATATCCCCGCCATCTTCATCTATGGCGGGACCATCAAGCCCGGCCACTGGCAGGGCCGCGACCTCACCATCGTGAGCGCCTTCGAGGCCGTGGGGCAGTTCGCCGCCGGCCGGATCGGCCGCGAGGACCTGGAGGCGGTCGAGCGCCATGCCTGTCCCGGGATCGGGGCGTGCGGCGGGATGTTCACCGCCAACACCATGTCGTCCGCCATCGAGGCCATGGGGCTCTCCCTCCGCGGCTCCTCGACCATGGCAGCCGAGGACCTGGAGAAGGAGGAGAGCGCGGCCCGGTCGGGGGAAGTGCTGGTCCAGGCGATCCGGCGGCAGCTCCTCCCCAGCCACCTGCTCACCCGCAAGGCCTTCGAGAACGCGATCGCGGTGGTGATGGCCGTGGGAGGTTCGACCAACGCCGTGCTCCACCTCCTCGCCATCGCGCACGCGGCGGGCGTGCCCCTCACCCTTGACGCCTTCGAGACGCTCCGGGCCCGGGTGCCAGTACTCTGCGATCTCAAACCGTTCGGCCGCTACGTGACCGTGGACCTCCACCGGGCTGGCGGGATCCCCCTGGTCATGAAGATGCTGCTCGCGCACGGGGTCCTGCACGGCGACGCGCTGGCCATCACCGGGCAGACGATGGCGGAACTCCTGCGCGACGTCCCCGACCGGCCCGATCGCCACCAGGATGTGATCCGGCCCTGGGAGGAGCCGGTGTATCCCCAGGGCCACCTCGCCGTGCTGCGCGGCAACCTGGCCGAGGAGGGGAGTGTCGCCAAGATCGCGGGGGTCAAGACCCCGCGGCTCACCGGACCGGCGCGGGTGTTCGATTCGGAGGAGGACTGCCTGGCGGCGATTCTCGCCGGGAGGATCAGGCCCGGCGACGTGGTCGTGATCCGGTACGAGGGTCCCCGGGGTGGTCCCGGCATGCGGGAGATGCTCTCGCCCACCTCGGCGATCATCGGGGCCGGCCTGGGGGACTCGGTGGCCCTCATCACCGACGGCCGTTTCTCGGGGGGAACCTACGGGTTGGTGGTGGGGCACGTCGCCCCCGAGGCGGCCGTCGGGGGAACCATCGCCCTGGTGGCGGACGGGGATTCGATCACGATTGACGCCGAACGCCGGTTGCTCCAGCTCAACCTGAGCCCCGAGGAGCTGGCCCGGCGGCGGGCCGCCTGGCGACCGCGGCCGCCGCGCTACACCCGCGGCGTCCTGGCCAAGTACGCCCGTCAGGTCTCCAGCGCGAGCCTCGGCGCCGTCACCGACCTGGCTTGACGGACCGCACTCGGTCCGCCTGGAACCATCCGGGCCGATCGCTCGTCATGTGTCGCATCGATCGGCCCGGGGATCCGCCCCGGCGACTTCCTGGAGGGCGGAACGATGCGTTGCGAGCGGTGCGGCGAGCACGAAGCGCTGGAACAGGACGGCACCCCCGTCCGGATCCGGCTTTTCGAAAGCTGGGAAGGGTACGCCTGCGAGCGCTGCGTCCTGGAGATCCAGGAGCCCTACAACCTGGAGCTGCGCGAGCGCGTCTCCGAGTTGGCACCCCATCTGACCGCCGAGGAGCTCTCCCGCTTTCCCGACCAGATGCTCAAGTTCACGGTGTGCCTGCCGCTGCCGCGGGAGCCGCGCGGTTGACCGCCTGCCTGCCGACCCGGGCGGCGATCCTCTCGGCCATGGCCCTGGTGCCCACGGCCGGCTGGCCCGGCGCCGCCAGATCTCGGGTCCGGACCCCCTCGGCCAGCACTTCGGCGATGGCCTGCTCGATGGCCAGGGCCGCTTCCGGCTGGTTCAGGCTGTAGCGGAGCAGCAGGGCACCGCTCGCGATCGCCCCGACCGGATTCGCCAGGTCCCGCCCCGCCAGGGCCGGCGCCGAGCCGTGCACCGGCTCGTAGAGGCCCGGGCCGTCGCCGAGCGAGGCGGACGGCAGGAGCCCCAGGGAACCGGCCAGGACAGCGGCCTCGTCGCTCAGGATGTCGCCGAACATGTTCTCGGTGAGGAGGACGTCCACCGAGGCGGGCTCGCTCACCAGCCGCATCGCGGCGTAGTCCACGTAGCAGTGCTCGAGGGCCACGTCCGGATACCGGGCGCCAACTTCGGTCACCACGGCCCGCCAGAGCTGGGAGGTCTCGAGCACGTTCGCCTTGTCCACCGAGAGCACCCGGCCGCGGCGGGCCCGTGCGGCCTCGAACGCGATCCGGCTCACCCGCTCGATCTCGGCGCGGGTATAGCGCAGGGTGTTCACGGCCGCGCCCTCGCTCCGCCCCCGGGGCTCGCCGTAGTAGAGCCCCCCCGTGAGCTCCCGGACGATCAGCAGATCCACGCCGCCCAGGCGGTCCGCCTTGAGGGGCGAGGCATGCGCCAGCGCGGGGTGGACCGTGACGGGCCGCAGGTTGGCGTAAACGCCGAGCAGAGCCCGAAGCGCCAGGAGCCCGGTCTCGGGTCTGAGATGGCGGGGTGCCTGATCGAGGGACGGGTCCCCGACGGCGCCGAGGAGCACGGCGTCGGCGTCCAGGACGGCCTCCCCCGTGGCGTCGGGAAGGGGGCTCCCGGCCTCCGCGACGGCGGCAGCCCCGATCAGGGCCGGGCGAACGTCCAGGGCGAACCCGAACCGATCGGCGGCGGCGGCGAGGACGCACAGCGCGGCCCCGGTCACCTCGGGCCCGATCCCGTCTCCCCCGAGTGCCACGACTCGATACCGTTTCATCGTCCCATCCCCCCCAGCTGCGCCCGGCGGCGCCGTTCATACGCGGCAATCTCCGGCTCGTGGAGCAGCGTGCGGCCGATCTCGTCCAGGCCCAGCAGGAGGGATTCCCGCCGGTCGGGGTCCAGCTCGAAGCGCGCCACGAACCCCTCGGCGTCGGTCACGATGCCGTGCTCCAGGTCCACCGTCAGGCGGTAGGGCGCCCCCGCGGCCCCCGCCCGCCGAAACAGCTCCGCCATGTCGTCCGGGGCGAGCCGGGCCGGGAGGATCCCGTTCTGGCAGCAGTTGGCCAGGAAAATGTCGGCGAACGACTCGCTCAGAATCGCGCGGAAGCCGTACTCGCCCAGGGCCCAGGCGGCGTGCTCCCGCGAGGACCCGCAGCCGAAGTTGGCCCCCGCGAGCAGGATCGTGGCCCCGGCCGCCTCGGGCCGGTTGAGCTCGAAGGCGGGGTCCGGGGAGCCGTCCGGCCGGTAGCGCCAGTCGAAGAACAGGGCGGGGCCGAAGCCGCTGCGCTCCACTCGCTTGAGGAACTGCTTCGGGACGATCTGGTCGGTGTCCACGTTGATCCGGGGCAGCGCGGCCACGATGCCGGTGTGAGTGCGGAACGGAGTCATTGGTCGCTCCGCGCCGCCGTCCGGGAAGGACCCGCACCCCACACCGAGACCGGATCCGGCGCACTCGGCGATTTGCTAGGCGGCACCGCTCACCTCCAGCTCGGCCATCTCCCAGTGCCTGACATCCACCACGTGCCCGGCGATGGCCGCGGCCGCGGCCATCGCCGGGCTCATGAGGTGGGTGCGCCCGCCCCGCCCCTGACGCCCCTCGAAGTTGCGATTGCTGGTGGACGCGCACCGCTCGCCCGGCTGGAGGACGTCGGCGTTCATGCCCAGGCACATGGAACAGCCGGCGTTGCGCCACTCGAAACCCGCCTCGATGAACACCCGGTCCAACCCCTCCCGCTCCGCGTGGGCCTTGACCTGCATCGAGCCCGGGACGACCAGGGCGCGGACGCCCGGGGCCACCCGCCGGCCCCGCACCACGCGGGCCGCTTCCCGCAAGTCGCCGAGCCGGCCGTTGGTGCAGCTCCCGATGAAGACCCGGTCTACCCGGAGCCCCGCGAGCGGAGTCCCGGGCTCCAGCCCCATGTATTCCAGCGCCCGCGTGGCAGCAGCCCGCTCGGCCGCGGAGGCGAACTCGGCGGGGTCGGGCACCCGCCCGGTCACCGGGAGCACCATCCCCGGGCTGGTGCCCCACGTCACCATCGGGGCCAGCTCCCGGCAGTCGAGGACCACCACCCGGTCGTACCGCGCCTCCGGGTCGCTCGCCAGCTCGGCCCAGGCGTCCACCTGCCGGGTCCAGTCGCGCCCCCGCGGCGCGGCCGGCCGATCGAGGAGCCAGGCGAAGGTCGTCTCGTCAGGCGCGATCAGGCCGGCCCGGGCCCCGGCTTCGACCGACATGTTGCACACGGTCATCCGGCCCTCCATCGAGAGCGCCCGGATCGCCTCGCCGGTGTACTCGATCACGTGCCCGGTCGCCCCCGCCGTGCCGATCCGGCCGATCAGCGCCAGGATCAGGTCCTTGGCGCTCACCCCCGGGCCCGGCTGGCCCACGAACCGCGCCTCCAGGGTCCGCGGCCGCCGGTACCGGATGGTCTGGGTGGCGAGGACGTGCTCGACCTCGCTGGTGCCGATCCCGAACGCCAGGGCCCCGAACGCGCCGTGGGTCGAGGTGTGGGAGTCGCCGCACACGATGACCATGCCGGGCTGAGTGAGGCCCAGCTCGGGCCCGATCACGTGGACGATCCCCTGCCGCGGCGAGGTCAGATCGTAGAGCGCGATGCCGAAGTCCCTCGCGTTCCGGGCCAGCAACTCGACCTGCCGCCGCGCCACCGGGTCGCTGATCGGCAGGGACCGGTCGCCGGTCGGCACGTTGTGGTCCACCGTGGCCACGGTGAGGTCGGGCCGCCGGACCCGGCGCCCGGCGAGCCGGAGTCCCTCGAACGCCTGGGGCGAGGTCACCTCGTGCACCAGATGCAGGTCCACGTAGAGCAAGGCCGGGCCCTCCGGCTCGGCATGCACCACGTGAGCGTCCCAGATCTTCTCGAAGAGGGTCCGCGGCATGGCCCCCCTACCGGCTGGACGCCACCTCGAGCGGCCCCCGCCCCCGTCCCCGCTCGGGAGCCCCGGGCTCCCCGGGCCCCATCGCCCGGGACTGCCCCTCCTCGGTCCACGGCATCATCGCCCGCAGCGCGGCACCCACCTGCTCGATCGGGTGCTCCCGCTCCGCCTTCCGCATCGCGTCGAACCGAGCGTGCCCGCTCCGATACTCGGCCAGCCATTCCCGGGCGAACGCACCGCTCTGTACCTCCTCGAGCAGGCGCCGCATCGCCGCCCGGGTGGCCTCGGTCACGATCCGCGGGCCCCGGGTGTAGTCGCCGTACTCGGCCGTGTCGCTGATCGAATACCGCATGAAGCTGAGCCCGCCGCGGTTGATCAGGTCCACGATGAGCTTGAGCTCGTGGAGGCACTCGAAGTACGCCATCTCGGGGCGATACCCGGCCTCCACCAGCGTCTCGAAGCCCGCCTTGATCAGGGCGGAGACACCCCCACACAGCACCGCCTGCTCGCCGAACAGATCGGTCTCGGTTTCCTCCCGGAAGCTGGTCTCGAACACCCCGGCCCGGGCACAGCCGATGGCCGCCGCGTACGCCAGAGCGTCGGCCAGGGCGTGACCGCTGGCATCCTGGTGCACGGCAACCAGCCCGGGCACGCCGCGGCCCGCCTCGAACTCGCTCCGGAGCAGGTGGCCTGGCGACTTGGGGGCAACCATGGACACATCCACCGCGGGCGGTGGCACGATTTCCCCGAAGTGAATGTTGAACCCGTGCGCGAACATGAGCGTCTTGCCCGGCGCGAGGCCCGGCGCCACCGCCTCCTCGTACACGGTCCGGGCATCCTGGTCGGGAACCAGCATCATGATCGTGCGGGCGGCGCGAACCGCCTCGGCCACCGGGCGCACGTCCAGGCCCGCAGCCGTTGCCTTGGCCCAGCTCGCGCCCCCCGGGCGGAGCCCCACGATCACAGACACGCCGCTGTCGCGCAGGTTCAGCGCGTGGGCATGGCCCTGGCTGCCGAAGCCGATCACCGCGACGGTGCGCCCCATCAGGCGGGACGGATCGGCGTCATGCTGGTAATAGATGCGCGGGCCGCTGGGTGTTGTCATGGATGGCACTCGTGGTTGAGAGTCGTGTTCGGTCAGGCACTGGCCGCCGCGAGCCGCGGCCGATCGACGGGTGGCCCGGCGCTCGCGGGGAGGCCGGCGTGCGCCCGGGTCACTCCCACTGGCCCGCTGCGGGCCACTTCCAGCACGCCGAACGGCTCCAGGGCGCGGAGCAGCGAGGTGAGCAGGGGGGGGGAACCGCTGGCCTCGACGATCGCCTCGTCCGCCGCCTCGGCCACCAGGCAACCGTTGTACAACGCGAGCAGGTCGAGCAGCGCCGCTCGCGCTCCGCGCCCCACCGCCACCCGGGCCACGAGCAGCTCGCGCAGGGCCAGGGCCTCCTCCGGGCGAACCGCCACGGCCCGCACGCCGACCATCTTGCGGAGCTGAGCGGCCAGCCGCTCCACCGCCCCGCGCTCGGCCTCGACCACCAGCGTCAGGTGCGCAGTCCCGGCCTCGCCCCCGGGGCCGGCACGGAAACGGGTCAGGACAAGCTGCCGGCGGCGGATGATCCCGATCGCCCGGTTGAGCGCGAGGAGACCGTCCTCCAAGACGGCCGATACCACCCAGCCCGCCATCGGCCCGGTCACTGCCCGGGAGCCGCCGCCACCGGCTCGGTCTCGATCGGTTCGGAGAGCGAGCCGCCGGGCGGAATCATCGGGAACACGTTGGCTTCCTGCTCGATCAGGAACTCGACCAGCGCTGGCCCCGGGTCGCGCATGGCCCGGGCCACCGCTTCCTCGATCTGGCGGGCCTGCTCCACCCGGTAGCCTGCGATCCCGTAGGCTTCCGCCAGCTTCACGTAATCCGGGCTCCAGATCGGCGTGGCCGAGTAGCGACGACCGTGGAAGAACTGCTGCCACTGCCGCACCATGCCCAGGTACCCGTTGTTGAAGACCGCCATCTTCACGGGAATCCGTTCCTGGACCATGGTGGCGATCTCCTGCATGTTCATCTGGAAGCCGCCGTCGCCCGAGATCGCCCACACCGGCAAGTCCGGCCGCGCGAAGTGCACCCCCATCGCCGCGGGCACCGCGAAGCCCATCGTGCCCAGGCCGCCCGAGGTGATGTGGCTGTTGGGGTGGACGTAGGGATAGAGCTTGGCCACCCACATCTGGTGCTGCCCCACATCGGAGACGATCGTGCAGCGGCCGCCCGTCACCTCGTGGATCCCGGCCAGGATGGCCTCCGGGGCCATGCCGCCGCGATAGGTTTCCTGCCGGGTGCGCACGAAGCCCTGGATCTCCGCCCGCCAGGCGTCGCAGCGCCGGGGCTCGACCAGCGCCGCAAGCCGCGCCACGATGGTCTTGGCATCGCCGACCACGCCCACCGTCACCTCGACGTTCTTCCCGATCTCGGCGGGATCGAGGTCAATGTGGACGATCCGCGCGCGGGGCGCGAAACCGGCCGGGTTGCCGGTCACCCGATCGTCGAACCGAAGCCCGATACCGATCAGCAGATCGGCGTGCTGGATGGCCCGGTTCACATGGACCTCGCCGTGCATCCCGGGCATCCCGAGATGGAGGGGATGGCCGTCGGGAAAGGCGCTGATCCCGAGCAGCGTGGTGATGACCGGGATCCCCGTCTTTTCGGCCAGGGCACGCACCTCGGCATAGGCCCCGCTCAGGATCACCCCGTGGCCGATCAGGAGCAGGGGGCGCTCCGCCTCCGCGATGAGCGCCGCGATCTGCCGGAGCGCCGGTTCCCGCTCCGGCGCCGGGCCGGCCGGGGCGATCCCGGGCCCGCGCGGCGCGCCCGACAGGGGATCGCTCCACTCGATCCGCTGGTTCTGCACGTCCTTCGGGATATCGAGCAGCACCGGCCCGGGACGCCCCTCGGTGGCGATGGCGAACGCCTCGCGCACCCGGCTGGCCAGCACCGCGATGTCCTCGACCAGCACGCTGTGCTTGGTGATCGGCAGGGTGATGCCGATGACATCGGTCTCCTGGAACGCATCGCGCCCGATCATGCCGCGCGGGACCTGCCCGGTGATCGCCACCACCGGGGAACTGTCCATGTGCGCCGTGGCGAGCCCGGTCACCAGGTTGGTGGCGCCGGGGCCCGAGGTCGCCACACAGACGCCGGGGCGGCCGGAAGCCCGGGCGTAGCCGTCGGCCGCGTGAGCCGCCGCCTGCTCGTGGCGGACCAGGACGTGGCGGAGCCGGGGGTACTCCGGCAGCGCGTGATAGAACGGCATGATCGCGCCGCCGGGATACCCGAAGATCACCTCCACCCCCTGCTCTTCGAGCAGGCGGCAGAGCAGCTGAGCACCGGTCAGGATCTCGGGCATGGGATCACCCTCGTACCGGCCTGTCGTCTTGCCTCGGCGCCCACGGCCTACACGCCCCACAGATGCAGGCTGTTGAGCGCCGCCGCCTCGAGCCGGTCGGCGTGGCGCTCCTTGTTGAGCGCGTGGACCAGGGCACGGGCGCTCGCCTCGACGATATCGGTCGAGGCCCCTTGCCCGGACAGCGACTTGCCGCCGATCCGGCATTGCAGAAACACCTGACCCACCGAGTCGCGCCCGGGGGTGACCGAGCGGAGCTGCAGGGCGATCACCTCCACCGGCCGCCCGATGATGTCGCTGATGGCGCTGAAGGCCGCGGCGATCGGCCCGTCTCCAGTCCCGCTGGCGCCGCGCTCCCCGGCCCACGGTCCCGCCAGCCGGACCTCCGCCGCGGCCGGCACGCTCCCGCAGATCACCCGGAGATGGGTGAGCTGGTACTCCTCGGGGGCGTCGTGGAAGCTCTCGTGCAAGAGCGCGAGCAGGTCCTCGTCCAGGATATCCCGCTTCCGGTCGGCGAGCGCGGTGAACTGCTGGTAGAGTTCGTTGAGCTTCGCCGCTCCAGCGCGTGGCGCCCGGAGTGCTTGCCGAGCACCAGGGTGGACCGCGGAATCCCGACGGTCTCGGGCCGCATGATCTCGTAGGTGAGCCCGTGTTGGAGCACACCGTGCTGATGGATGCCGGCCTCGTGGGCGAACGCATTCCGGCCCACGATCGCCTTGTTGGGCTGAGGAAAGCAGCCCGTCAGATAGGACAGGAGCTGGCTGGTCCGGTAGATCTCCTCGCTCCGCACCGCGGTGCGAAAGCGGGCGAGCTGGGGGCGGACCCGCGAGGCCATGACGATCTCCTCGAGCGCGGCGTTGCCGGCCCGCTCGCCGATCCCGTTCACGGTGCACTCCACCTGGCCGCAACCCGCCTCGATCGCGGCGAGCGAGTTGGCCACGGCGAGCCCCAGGTCGTCGTGGCAGTGCGCGCTGAACGTGACCCGCTCGGCCCCCGGCACCCGCTCCCGCACGGCGCGGAACATCGCGGCGTACTCCTGGGGCAGGGCGTAGCCCACGGTGTCCGGCAGGTTGATCGTGGTTGCGCCTTCGGCGATCGCCAGCTCCACCACCCGGCAGAGGTAGTCGAGCTCGGTGCGGCTCGCGTCCTCGGCCGAGAACTCGACGTCGTCCGTGTAGCGGCGTGCCTGGCGGATCGCCCGCCGGGCGAGCTCCAGCACCTCCTCGCGGCTCAGGCGGAGCTTGTGGCGCAGGTGGAGGTCGGAGGTGGCGACGAACACGTGGAGCCGGCCCCGAGCCGCTCCCGCCAGTGCCTCGCCGGCCAGCTCGATGTCCCGCTCGTGGCAGCGCGCGAGCGCGGCGATCACCGGCCGCCGCACCTCGCGGGCGATCTCCTGGACGCTCCGGAAATCGCCCTCCGAGGCGGCCGGGAACCCCGCCTCGAGCACATCCACCCCCAGCGCGTCGAGCTGGCGGGCCAGCCGGAGCTTCTCCTCCGGCGTCATGGTGTTCCCG